>CBDUUA010000142.1:0-5888 GCA_965370135.1 uncultured Cellvibrionales bacterium | reverse complement strand
GGTGGTTGCGCCGCCCCCCGAAGCGGTTCGAGAGCACACCGATATCATGCCGCCCCCCGATACCCTTCCTGAGTTGGGGCAATTGCCAGCTTCCCTGCGCGCGGGGGTGCCGTCCCTGAATTTCTCCCTGCATGTGTATTCGACCCGGCGCGATCAACGCAGTATCATTATCAATAATCGCATGATGCGCGAAGGCGAAACCATCAATCCTGAGCTGGCATTGAGCGCAATCACCCCGGATGGGGTTGTCATGAAGTATCGAAACGAGTATTTTCGCGTCAGTATTCTCGATAACTGGTAGTAACCAAGTAGTAATTGGAAGTAATTGGAAGTAATTGGCAGGAGCAGCAGTCCTTTGCGACGCAAAACAAAGATTATCTGTACCATCGGTCCCGCCACCAGCTCCTATGATATGTTGGAAAAACTCTACCACGCAGGGATGAACGTGGTGCGTCTCAACATGTCACACGGCGATCACGACTCTCATAAAAAAGTCATCAAGGCAATCAAAACCCTCAATAGAAAGGTGAGTTACACCATTCCGGTGTTGCTTGACACCCAGGGGCCTGAAATAAGAACCGGACACCGGGCTGTCGATCTCAATTTGAAAGAGGGTGAAGAGATTTCCGTGGTGGTGCGCGGCGCCGACGATGTCGAGGAGAGTTCGATACACATCGACTATGAAGACCTGATAGAAACCGTAAAGATCGGTGACAAGATTACCGTTGACAACGGCCTGATCAATTTACAGGTGTTGAGCAAAGAGCATTTTATGATGCGTTGCCGGGTCATCGACGGCGGCATGCTGAAGGGCAAGCGACATGTGAACCTGCCCGGTGTGCGGGTAAACTTGCCGGCGATTACCGAAAAGGATCGCGAGGATATTCTCTTTGGTATGGAGCAACAGGTCGATTTTATCGCGCTCTCCTTTGTGCGCAGCGTCGACGATATACGGGAGTTGCGCGAATTGCTTGGCGATAAGGCCAAGAAGATCAAAGTGATCGCCAAGATAGAAGACCAGGAAGGCGTCAATAACCTCAGTGACATCATCGCCGAGGCAGACGGCATTATGGTGGCTCGTGGTGACTTGGGCGTCGAGGTGCCTTTTTACGAACTGCCCAATATTCAACGGCGTATGGTGCGCGAGTGCGGTGAGGCAGGCAAGCGCGTCATTGTGGCGACCCATTTGCTGGAATCGATGATCCAGAATCCCATGCCCACCCGCGCCGAGGTGACCGATGTGGCGAATGCAGTGCATGAAGAAGTTGATGCGGTGATGCTCTCAGGGGAAACTACCATCGGCAAATACCCGATTAAATGCGTCGAGAACCTCGACAAGATAGCCTGCAGTGTCGAGCCCGATCAGGGTCTGCGTTTTACCGACAAACTGAATCAGGACAATCAGAAACAGAATATTGCCGCCAGCGCGGTGCATCTGGCGGACACGATGAAGGCCCGGGCTATTGTCGTTATTACCCGCAAGGGCCGCATGGCAAACTATGTGGCCAATTGTCATCCGCGCAATGCAATTATCTACGGTTTCAGCAACGAGAGCCGCACTCGCCGGCAACTGGCTCTATGTCGTGGCGTCTATGCCCACCGCATCCATTTCAGCCACGAGCCGGAAAAAACCCTGGCTACCGCCTTCAATGTCTTATTGCAGAAAGAAGATTTTTTGCCCGGGGATAGTGTTGTCGTGATCTCTGACGTACTGGCCGGTACCGGCACCGATGCTATTCAAGTCAGGCAGATCGGCGTGGTCGAATAAAGTAATAGTGCCGGCTTACAGCGGCGTAAATTTGAATTTCTGACCACCGACCGCAGCCTCGTACATCAAGCCGCCCTTGGCGTGAACAAAAGTTGCCATGCCCTTATTGTATTTGGCTGGTGCCTGGACGCCGCTTTTGGGGCCGGTAGTGGCGCCCGCGGTGACCCCTGTTGTACCTGCCTGGGCCTGTACGCCGGCGGTAATGGCAACCGCTGAGGCCTGGGCATCAAACTCGAAATTGCCCCGAATAAATTCGTCATAGGCGCGTTTGTCCTCGAAGAAGATAATCTGGCTGAAAGCCTGGCCGCCTACCTGGAAGCCGATCGATAGATGGGTCAGCGTGGTTGTACCGGTCACTTTGCCACCCTTATAGACCTGGCCCTTGCCATGGGCGCCGCCGATACCGAAGCCGCCTTTGCCGACCGTGGGAAACAGAGCGAAACCATAGGCCTTGGCAAAATAGGGCTTCGCTTCCTTTGAATCCTTGAAGGTACTAATGGTGGAGGAATAGTCTACCGCCTCTGCCGCGAGGGCAAAAGGGCTGAGGAACATGAATAGGGCGAACAGGGTGGCGTTGAGCTTCATAGCGATAGTACCTGTTTTGATGAGTTCAGGGCCGCGAAAGTACCTTGTATCACTCCCGGATACAAGTTTTCAGGCTGGAAAATGCTTAGGGCTGGTATTCCTTAAGGTGATTCACCCTGAAAAACTCCTAGGGTCTCACGGTGCGGTAGTGGGTCGGGCCGGTGGGCCGGGGGCGGCCGGCGCTACTGTGGAGTCCTTTGATAATGGCATTGCGCAATTGCCGGGGATCGATGATTTCATCGTAGGCCATAGTGTCCCCCGCACTCCAGGAGCCACTGTCCTGGGCTTGCAGCAGCAGGGCCTGTGTGTTCTCGTCTGCTTTGGCCGCATTGCCACCGCCAATAGCGGGTATGCCACCCAGGGTGATGCCGGGGAAGCCGAGGGTGAGGGTTTGTTGGTCAAACGGGTTCATCGCCATCAAAGAGCTGCCAAAGCCGAAGGCCTTGCGCAGGGTGACGTGAATTTTGGGGCTGCGCAGCTGGGCCTGGGCCGTGTACATCCGGGCTGCAGCGCGCAGGGCGCCGTCGCGTTCAGCCTGTGAGCCCGGCAGAATGCCTGGATTATCAGCAAGGAAAATCACCGGCAGGTGGAAGGCATTGCAAATATCGATAAAATGCGTGGCCTTGAGCGCTGCTTCGGTATTGATAGAGCCTGCCAGTACACTGGGCTGATTGGCCAGCAGCCCCACCGCGTAGCCGCCGATGCGAGCCAGACCGGCCAGTATTGCCGCGCCGTAGGCGGGTTGAAACTCCAGCCAGGGCGCCCGTTGATCGACCACCAGGTCGATGACTTGCCCCATGTCGTAGGGCGACTGGCCGTTTCGCGGCACTATGTTGAGAATGCTGTTTAATATTCGTGGTTTGCTGTGGGCATCCTCCAGCCGCGATAATGGCTGCCAGGCGTTGGACGGCAGGAAATCCAGGTAGCGACGGACCAAGTCGAAGGCCGCCTGTTCATCCGGCACGATATTGTGGCACACGCCACTAACGCTAGCGTGCATGGCTGCGCCACCGAGTTGTTGCTTGTCCAGGTGTTCGCCCAGTGCCGCCGCAACCAGCGGCGGGCCGGCGGAAAAGATGACGGCATCTTCCAGCATGACCAGGAAATCCATCATCAGGCCGGTGAGTGCCCCGTGACCCGCCGAAGCACCCAATACCACCGCAACCGTGGGCACCTGGCCGGAGAGCGCTGCCAATTCCTGCAAGTCGTTGGGTGCATAGGGGTGGCGCTCCAGCGCGTTGCTGGCGCGATAGCCGGCCCCGTCAAGGAACAGGATATAGGGGATTTTTTCCTGAGCGGCCAGTTTGGCATACCTGACGCGCTTGGCGTGGGCGCCATGGCCAATCGAGCCTCCCATAACAGTAAAGTCTTCAGCCGCCAGTATCACGGGGCGGCCATTGACCGTGGCGAGGCCGCCGACGATGCCGTCGCAGGCTGCGGTTGTTTCGCCCTGGTAACTCATGCCGCCGACCAGGCTGCCAAGTTCGAGAAAGCTGTCGGTGTCGACAAAACCGGCGATAAGCTCACGAGCATTGAGCTTGCCCCGGGCTTTGCGCCGCTCCAGCTTGTCGGCGCCGCCCATGGCGTGTCCGGCGTCTCTGCGCCGATGGAATTCATCCAATAGCGCTTGCCAATCTCGGGGTATATCTGAGTTTTGCATGGCTAGTACTCCTTCAGGGTGATATTGTCTAGCTGGCGAATCGCGCGAGTAGCTGCGGTGCGGTAAAACCCAGCTCGCGTAACAGCTGATCCAGCCCCTCTGCCCGGGGCAGCGGGGCACTGCACAATATGCGATGGCGCTCCACCGGCTGCGACCGCTCCAACTCGCCCATCTCCGACAGCAGGAAATGGACTCGCCTGGCAATCGCAGCCCCCGAGTCCAGCCAATTGATCGGGCGGCCATAGGCCCGCTGTAATTCTTCCCGCAATAGTGGGAAGTGGGTGCAGGCGAGCACTATAGTATCGATCTCTGATGCGCGCGGATGTTGGTGAAACGGGGCGAGAATCGCTGCAATTTCTGCTGTCGACACGGTTTCGCCCAGTAACTTGGCCTCGGCGATACGGGCTAATTCAGTGCTGCCTACCGAGACCACTTCACAGTGGCCGGCAAATTGCGCAATCAGTTCACCGGTGTATTGCCGCAGCACGGTACCCGGTGTTGCCAGCAAGCCGATAACCCCGGAATTGCTGGTTTCGGCGGCGGGTTTTACCGCAGGCACTACACCGACAATCGGGGTTTGCGTGCGCGCGCGCAGTTGCGGTAGCACCAGGGTGCTGGCGCTGTTGCAGGCAAGTACGGTAATGGCGGGTTGGAGCTGGCGCTGCAGGTAGAGCACCTCGTCAAGCACACGCTGCAACAAGCTTGCTTCGGGCTTGTCCCCGTAGGGGAAAAAGGCGTTGTCGGCGTAGTAGACCAGCTCTGCCTGGGGTATCAAGCGCCGTATTTCGCGGACAACAGTGATGCCGCCGAGACCGGAGTCGAATACAAGTACCCTGGGTGAGCCGTCCGGCATCGATCGCGCCTGTTGTGTTGTCCAGGGTGCTCATTATCAACAAGTTGCCCGCGAGCGCAATCCCGTCTTGTATTTCCCGGTCGGTACATTACTATGCCCGCCAGCTATTCCTTCGCCCCTTACCCGGTCATTTCCCATGCCTGGCCGGCAATAGCATTGTCACTGAGCAGCCATTTCAGGAGTCCCACCCATGCGCGTCATCACTGCCAATACCAACGGTATCCGCTCCGCGGGTAGGAAAGGCTTTTTCGACTGGCTGGCGCAGCAGCAGGCTGATGTCGTATGTATCCAGGAAACCAAGGCGCAGGAACATCAATTGGAAGCGGACTTGCATTTTCCGGCAGGATTTCATTCCTATTACTTTGATGCGCAAAAGAAAGGCTATAGCGGCACCGCAATTTACAGTCGGGAGGAGCCGCAAGCGGTACATTATGGCCTGGGTTGGGATCCCTGCGACAGTGAAGGCCGCTGGTTGCAAGTGGACTACGCCGAACTCAGTGTTATCTCCCTATATATGCCATCGGGTTCCTCCAGCGAGGAGCGCCAGCAGTTCAAGTACGAGTTTATGGACAAACTGATGCCGCAGCTGGTTGCGATGCGGGAGCAGCAACGGGAATTCATCATCTGCGCCGATTGGAATATCTGCCACCAGGAAATCGACCTGAAAAACTGGAAGGCGAACCAGAAGAACTCCGGTTTTCTGCCCCGGGAGCGCGCCTGGTTGGATACACTCTACGACGAGGTGGGTTATGTCGATGCGTTTCGCCTGATCAACCCGCAGCCGGAGCAATACACCTGGTGGTCGAACCGAGGTCAGGCCTGGGCCAAAAACGTCGGTTGGCGGCTGGACTACCAGTTGGTAACCCCGGCATTGGCTGCCAGCGTGCGCACGGCGTCTATCTACAAAGACCAACGCTTTTCCGATCACTCCCCGCTGATTATGGATTACGATTTATAAAGGGAGGGTCGCTGGCAATTGCCTGCGCCGTGGGGGAGAATAGCCGGCTTTTGTGGACGGCACT
>CBDUUA010000141.1:0-5938 GCA_965370135.1 uncultured Cellvibrionales bacterium | reverse complement strand
CGACCCGCTACGCGTGGTCGCTATCGGCGTCCTGCCTACCGCGACACTCGTGCATCCTGCACGTCGTCTACCAATTTCACCACTTGGGCTTTAAACAGGCTACGGCCTGATTCAAAGTTTGCGCGCTTGCCGAATCGAGTCCGGAGCGGATGCGCACATTACTGATTCAGGTTGCGGATGTCAACCGCCAATGCGTATCGCGGCGCTGTCCGCAGCTACCGCCGGGTTCGTCGCTGGTTGGTGAATGCCGCAGGGCTGTCACAAAGGGTGTTAAGCAGGACACCCCCAGCGGTGTTACACTGGCTTGCCGTAGTCGGGGTGCCGAACCAACCACTATGCCTGTGGCAGAATCTATGAGCCAGGGTAAAATGCGGCATGGTTTAGCGGGCCTGACTCGAATGGCACTGACTTATTCGGGATTAATTTGTAGGGCGAAATTTATTCCGCCAATGCACATTGCTATGGCATTGATTTGGCAGAATAAATTCCGCCCTACAGAGGATATTTCTTAAGAGTACGAGCCATTCTGGGCTTATGTCCTCACCTTAATTGTTGGAAACCTACTTTAACTGGATCACTAGATCATGGCTAAAAATAAAACTCCCCGTGACCCCCACGCCGATCGCGAGGCGAACCGTTACTCAAATCCCATCGCCAGTCGTGAGTTGATCATGGAGGTGCTGGCGGACGCCGGCGGGCCGCGTTCCATGGCCCAACTTGCGGGTGTGCTGGGGATACAGGAAAAAGGCGATCGCATTGCCCTGGAGCGGCGTCTCAGGGCCATGGAGCGCGATGGCCAATTGATCAAGAACCGCAAGGGCAGTTATGGCCTGGTGCGGCGGATGGACTTGATCAAGGGTAAGGTGATCGCGCATCGGGATGGCTTTGGCTTTGTTAGCCGGGCCGAAGGGGGGGATGATATCTATCTGTCCAGCCGCCAGATGGCCCGGGTTTTCGATGGTGACGAGGTATTGCTGCGGATCGATGAGGACGATTGGCGCGGTCGGGCGTCGGGGGTGATCGTCGAAGTACTGGTGCGCAATACCAGCCAGATCGTCGGCAAGTTCGTTCAGCAAGGTGGCATTCAGTATGTGGTGCCGGACAATCCCAAGGTCAATCACGACATCCAGCTACCTCCCGGCGCACAGGGCGATGCCGAGCCGGGCCAGATAGTGATCGTCGAGATTCTCGAGCAGCCCGAATATCGCCGCAAGCCGGTAGGGCGGGTGGTCGAGGTGCTGGGTGCTCACATGGGGCCGGGCATGGAAATCGATATTGCCCTGCGCTCCCACGACCTGCCCTGGCAGTGGCCGCAGCAGGTATTGGACGAAGCGGAGCAATGTGGCGCGGGTGTAAAAAAGGCGGATACAGACTCGCGGGTGGACCTGCGATCGCTGAACTTCGTCACCATCGACGGCGAAGATGCGCGGGATTTTGACGATGCGGTCTACTGCGAGCGCCTCAAACTGAGAGGCTGGCGTCTTTGGGTGGCGATTGCCGACGTATCACACTATGTCAAAGTCGGCTCGGCGCTGGATCAGGAGGCGCATAAGCGCGGTACCTCGGTGTATTTTCCCGAGCGGGTCATTCCCATGTTGCCCGAGTCGCTGTCCAATGGGTTGTGCTCCCTCAACCCGGATGTCGATCGGCTCGCCATGGTGTGTGAGATGACCATAGGGGCCAAGGGCAAGGTCAATAGCTTTCGTTTTTATGAGGCGGTGATCTGCTCCAAGGCGCGTTTGACCTATACCGAGGTGGGAGCATATCTTGATCCAGGTAAAAATCTTGACTTAGATAAAAAGCTTGCCCTGGATAAAAAGTTGGAGGGAGATAAAAATGCCATTCCTACCCAAGTGCAGAAGCCGGTGCGAGAACTGCACAAGCTCTACCAGAGATTGCGCCAGGCGCGGGAGCGGCGGGGCGCTATCGATTTCGAAACCGAGGAAACCCGCATTGTTTTTGGTGAGGATCGCAAGATCGAAACCATTGTGCCGGTGGTGCGCAACGACGCCCACAAGCTGATCGAGGAGTGCATGCTCAGCGCCAATGTCTGTGCCGCGGAATTCCTGGATGCCCTCGAGTTGCCCGGCCTGTACCGCGTGCATGAAGGGCCCCGGGTCGAGAAACTGGAGAAACTGCGAACCTATCTCGGGGAGTTGGGTCTATCCCTGGACGGCGGTGAAAAGCCGGAGCCAGGCCATTATCAAGCCCTGCTGGAGCAGGCGGCGTCGCGGCCCGACGCCCATATTATCCAGACCATGATGCTGCGCTCGATGAACCAGGCAGTATACCAGCCCGAAAACCTGGGTCACTTCGGCCTGCATTATTCGGCGTATGCCCACTTTACCTCGCCGATACGCCGCTATCCCGATCTGCTGATGCACCGGGCCCTGCGATCGGTGATTCGCGCCCGCAAGAAATGCAAGCTGGTGCGCCGGGTTGACGGCGCCGGGGTGATGAAGAAGGCGGCGATCTATCCCTACGATATGGCGCAGATGCTGGCTCTGGGTGAGCACTGCTCGATGACCGAGCGCCGCGCCGACGACGCCACTCGCGATGTGGTCGCCTGGCTCAAGTGTGAGTACCTGTACGAGCATGTGGGCGCTGAGTATCAGGGTGTGATCAGCGCGGTGACCTCCTTCGGCCTGTTTGTCGAGTTGGTCGATGTATATATTGAAGGCCTGGTGCATGTGAGTACCCTGCGCAGTGATTACTATCACTTCGATGCGGCGACCCAGCGTTTGGTAGGTGAGCACAGCCGCAGCAGCTATGGCCTGGGTGATTCAATGGCGGTGAGGCTGGTGCGGGTGGATCTCGATGATCGCAAGATCGATCTCGAGCCGCTGGATGCCGGCCCCGAGAAAGCACCCCGAAAATCTCGCAATCCGCGCAAACGCAAGCGCAAGAAGCACTAGGCGAATTCGATGGCGAAGGAAAAAGTGTACGGGCTGCACGCGGTTAGCGCTGTGCTGCGGGCCGAACCGGAGCGGGTACTGGCGCTGTGGTTAGCGGAGGGCATTCGGCCGGAGCGGGTTCGGGAAATCAAACAACTGGCCGCGGTCGCCGGTATCGGCATTCAGGCCTGTAGCAAAAAGCAGATGGATACCTGGGTGGCGGGCAATCACCAGGGCATCGTAGCGGATTGCCGGACGGCGTCGCTGGGGGGAGAGCCGGAACTGGCGGCTTTGCTGCCCCGACTGAGCAAGCCCCTGCTACTGGTATTGGATGGTATTACCGATCCCCACAACCTGGGGGCTTGTCTGCGCACGGCTGATGGCGCCGGCGTCGACGCGGTGATCATCCCGCGAGACAAGTCGGTGGGCCTGACCCCGACGGTGCGCAAGGTGGCCTCCGGCGCGGCTGAGCACATGCCACTCTTTGCCGTCACCAACCTGGCTCGCAGCCTGGATCTGCTGAAGCAGCACGGCGTCTGGGTGGTGGGCACTGCGGGGGAGGCGCAGCAGTCCCTGTACCAGGCTGAACTAGAGGGCCCCATCGCGCTGGTGTTGGGAGCTGAGGGCAAGGGCCTGAGGCGCCTCACCCGGGAGCGCTGCGATTACCTGATCCGGATTCCCATGGCGGGTAGCGTATCCAGCCTCAATGTGTCTGTCGCCAGCGGCGTATGCCTGTTTGAAGCCCGCCGGCAGCGAGAGGGTCTGGCGGGATAAGCTGTCGCATCACCTGTCGTATAAAATAGGACGGGGCCAGTGCGACCCGCTCTCCTGTCGATCCTATCGATCCTATCGGTCGAAAAACAAACCAAACAGGTTGAATCCGGGGTGTAGCATCTATAGAATGCGTCCACCCCAAAATTGGGTCAAAAAACTGATCTCCTTGCTTCACCGCAAAACGCGGGAAGCTATCACAACCAAGAGGAGCATTTATGCGCCATTATGAGATCGTATTCCTGGTTCATCCGGACCAAAGTGAGCAAGTCCCCGCGATGGTTGAGCGCTACACCAAGCTCATCAAAGACGATGGCGGCAATGTCCATCGCCTTGAAGACTGGGGCCGTCGCCAACTGGCCTATCCCATCGACAAGATTCACAAAGCACACTACGTGTTGATGAACATCGAAGCCACACAGGCAGTGATGGACGAGATGGCTAGCAATTTCCGCTTTAACGATGCGGTATTGCGCAACCTGGTCATTCGTCGCGATGAGGCGGTCACTGAAGAGTCACCAATTCTCAAAGCCGAGCGCGACAGCCGTGATCGTCGTCCGCCCCGGTCTGCGCACCGCGAACAAGCGCCCGCCCCAAAAGTTGCGGCCAAACCTGAGGCTAACGCCGAAACAGCCGCCAAGGCTGACGACAAAGCTGCAGAATAACCACCGCGCAGCACAGCAGGCTAATCGAGAGAATATAGAGAATAGAGAGGAATTGTCATGGCACGTTTTTTTCGTCGTCGCAAGTTTTGCCGTTTTACGGCTGAAGGCGTAAAGGAAATTGATTACAAAGACCTGGATACACTGAAAGCCTACGTCTCCGAGACCGGCAAGATTGTACCTAGCCGTATCACCGGCACCAAGGCGCGCTACCAGCGTCAGCTATCGACTGCTATCAAACGCTCGCGTTATCTGGCATTGCTGCCCTTTAGCGACAGGCACCAGTAAGCAAACGGGAGTTTGCCATGCGGGGTTTGGCCGAATTTGTCATGCGGGGTCGCACGCAGGCATTGATTGTCAGCTGCCTGAGCGCCGGCACCGTGTTTTTTTTCTGGCTGGGTGCCGCGGCAGTGGCCCTGGTGACTCTTCGCAAGGGGGTCTCAGAGGGGCTGCAGATACTGGTTTGGGCGATACTGCCGGCAGCGGCAGTACTCTACTACGGTATGGAATTTGCGCCGCTGGCGGCTTTGTTGGGTAGCTTTGCCTGTGCCGCGGTGTTGCGGCAAACGATAAGCTGGCCGGCAACGCTACTCACCGCGAGCCTGTGTGGTTTGGTAACTGGTTTGGTATTGCTGTTTTTTGCCGGCGACTATATCGCCATGATCAAACAGCTTGTTGACGATATTTTCACCCAGTGGCAGACCCAACTGGCGGTGGAGGGCGAAACACTGTCGATAGTGGCGCCGACAGCCGAGCTTATTGTCGGCGTGTTTGCCCTGGTCAATGCATTGACGGTGGTGGTATGCGTGGTGCTGGCCCGGTATTGGCAGGCACTGCTCTATAACCCCGGGGGGTTCCGCGAGGAATTCCACCAGGTGCGATTGCCGCCGGTGATAGCACTGCCCTTGCTGCTGGTGGCGCTGGCTTGCGCCATTCAAGGCGGCGCATGGTTGCCCTGGGCATACCTGGTGGCGGTACCCTGTTTGGTTGCCGGTATCAGCATGGTTCATGGTGTGGCGGGTATCAAGCATTTGAAAACCTACTGGCTGGTGTTGTTCTACAGCTTGTTGCTGTTGATCAATCCGGTGAAAGAACTGGTAATTCTGGCTGGCGTCATCGACAGCTGGGTAGATTTCAGGCAGCGTGCGCTGGATAAGACCGGCGGCGCTTGACACGCGATTTGACACATAAACAATCTGACACATTAAGAGTATGAGGTGAGCTGTAATGGAAGTTATTTTGCTCGAGAAAATGGGTAGGCTCGGCAAGCTGGGCGATAAAGTCAACGTCAAGGCGGGCTATGGTCGCAACTACTTAGTGCCCTTCGGCAAGGCGGTCGCGGCAACCGAGATCAATATTTCTGAATTTGAGGCCCGTCGCGCCGAACTGGAGGCAACTGCCAGCGATAAGCAGACCGTCGCCGAGTCGCGCGCTGCGGCACTGGCGGAGTTGAGCATCGCTATCGAAGCCCAGGCCGGTGAGGGCGGCAAGCTGTTTGGCTCGGTCGGCCCCCGGGATGTGGCCGATGCTGTCACCGCAGCGGGTGTAGAGGTCGGCAAGAGTGAAGTCAGGATGCCTTCAGGGCCTATCCGCGAAATTGGTGACTACCAG
>CBDUUA010000140.1:0-5959 GCA_965370135.1 uncultured Cellvibrionales bacterium | reverse complement strand
CGGCGTCTTGTTTGCGGGTGGTGTTGCTGGCAGTTTTCGCACGGCTCGGTTGCCGATCTGTGGAAACCATGACCTCCCGCTGTGGCAATAAAGTGTAAAAATTGAATTCCACCTCATCTTCCTGTTCGGTCTGCGCCGCTTCGTCCATGTCGCTGTCGCCGCCACTGCAACACTCCTGGGGCAGGTTGCCCAGGTGGTAGAGAAAGCCCAGTAACAAGCCGGCACTGAGGCCTGTCGTCAGCCACAGCCAGGGCGGCAGGGGGCGAGGACTTGTTTTGTGCGCATTCTTGCGGGGCTTGCGCCGGGTATATTTCTGGGTCACTTACATATGCTCCGGCGCAGATACGCCCAGTAAGTCCAGCCCGTTGCCAATGACCTGGCGTACCGCCAGGCTCAAACACAGGCGCGCGTCGCGCAGACTGGCATCGGCAGTGATGACTTTGTGGTTGTTATAAAAACCATGGTACTGGGCGGCAAGTTCTTTCAGGTAATTGGCGACCAGGTGGGGTTCACTGCTATCGCAAGCAGTGCGCACCACTTCGGCGTATTGACCGAGTTGTTTGAGCAAGGCTTTTTCATTGTCATTGTCGAGCATGTCCAGATGCGCCAAACCCTGTTGCTGATGGTATTCCATGCCCTCCTGCGCCAGTTTTTGCATAACGCTGCAAATGCGGGCGTGGGCATACTGAATATAGTACACAGGATTGTCATTACTTCGTGATCGCGCCAGGTCGATGTCAAAGGTCAGTTGTGAGCTCGGCGCCCGAGCCGCCAAAAAGTAGCGGGTGGCATCCTTGCCAACTTCATCGATGAGGTCGCGCAAAGTGACATAGCTGCCGGCGCGCTTGGATATTTTTACCTCTTCGCCGTTGCGGGTTACGGTCACCATCTGGTGCAGCACATAGTCGGGCCAGCCCTTGGGAATACCGGCATTGAGGGCCTGCAAGCCCGCGCGAACCCGGGTGATGGTGCTGTGATGGTCTGCGCCCTGTTCGTTGATGACGCGATGGAAGCCGCGCTGCCACTTGTCCAGGTGGTAGGCGACATCCGGTACAAAATAGGTATAGCCACCCTCGCTTTTGCGCATTACCCGATCCTTGTCATCGCCGAATTCGGTGGTGCGCAGCCAGAGGGCGCCATCTTGCTCATAACAGTAGCCGCTGTCGATGAGCCCTTGTACGGTTTGCTCGACCTTGCCATCGCTATAAAGGCTGGACTCCAGGAAATACTTGTCAAAAGACACGCCAAAGGCGCGCAGGTCGAGATCCTGCTCGCGGCGCAGGTAGGCGACTGCAAAATGGCGAATAGCGTCGATATTCCGGAGGTCGGCGGCGCCGACCACGTGCTGGTCCTCGGCAACGATGGCGTTAGCTGCCATATAGGACTCGGCCACATCGGCAATATATTCACCGCGGTAGCCGTCCTCGGGCCAGTGGGGCTGATCCGGCTCCAGGCCCTTGCCTCTGGCTTGTACCGAAAGCGCCAGGTTGCTGATTTGCTGGCCGGCATCGTTGTAGTAGAACTCCCGCGCCACATCCCAGCCATTGGCCTCCAGCAGGCGGCAGATGCAATCTCCCAGGGCGGCGCCGCGGCCATGTCCGACGTGCAGAGGGCCGGTGGGGTTGGCTGACACGAACTCAACTTGTACCCTGCGGCCTTTGCCGTTGTCGTTGCGCCCGTATTTTGCACCGGCGGTCAAAATATCTGCGATTACAGCGGCAGCAGCATCCGGTGCCAGGAAAAAATTAATAAAGCCGGGGCCGGCGATCTGGGCATCGCTAATGATGGCATTGGCCGGCAGGGCCTCGACCAGCAGCGCGGCAAGCTCCCGGGGGTTGCGTTTTGCATTTTTTGCCATTGCCATCGCCAGATTGGTCGCCAGGTCGCCGTGAGCCTTGTCGCGGGTGCGCTCCAGCTGTATCGATGGCCCGGTCTCGAGTGTGAGCACGCCATCGGCACGCAATTGATTGACGGCTTGCTGGAGCAATTCAGTGAGGGCTTGTTTCATGGCTATGTTGTTGATTCCGCTTGTTGGGGAGAAGACTGCGAGTGCGATCGGCGCAAAACCGGCGATTATCCCTCGCCAGCGCCCACTTGCCAATGATCAGATGACATCCTGTGGGTCTACATCGATCGACCAGCGCAATCCGTGGCTTTTGGCATTCCCCTGTAGCCAGTTCACAGCATCTTGCAAGGATCGGTGCAGCGTGCCTCGTCGTGGATGTTTGAACAGCAGCTGGGAGCGATAGCGGCCGGCGCGGCGGGCGATGGGTGGCGCCAGCGGACCTATCAGGTCTGGCCCATCATCGTTTTGGGCGATAGCCTGTCGCAACTGCTGCAATAGCCGGTCGGCGCTATCCGGGTCGGCGGCGTCACAGCGCACTACCCCGAGAAAGCCGAAAGGCGGCAACTGCAGCAAACGGCGTTGGCCAAGGATTTGTTCGCTGAGTTGGCGGTAGCGATCCTGTATCAGCAATAGCAGCAAGGGATGATTGGGGTGGTGTGTTTGGATCATCACCTGTCCGGGTCTATCGGCGCGACCAGCACGACCGGCGACTTGCATTAGCATTTGCGCCGTGCGCTCAGGGCCGCGAAAGTCAGTGCTACAAAGGCCGGCATCGGCATCGAGGACGGCTACCAGTGTGACCCGGGGAAAGTGATGGCCTTTGGCAAGCATCTGGGTGCCCACCAGGATGGCAGGTTCGCCGCTGTGAATGCGTTTGATAAAACTGTCCATGGCGCCCTTGTGCCGAGTGGTATCTCGGTCGATGCGCAACACTGGCGTGGTTTTGAATTGCGTTTGTAGAAAAGCCTCCGAGCGCTCGGTGCCGAGGCCTACCCCCAAAAGCTGCGGGCTGTCGCAGGCGGGGCAGCGCGGGGGCAGCGGCGCCTGGGCCTCGCAGTGATGACATTTAAGTAGCCGCAGGCGCTTGTGTACGACCATGCGAGTGTCGCAGTGGGCGCAGCCGGCAACCCAACCGCAAGCGTGGCAGATCAGCGCCGGCGCGAAGCCGCGGCGATTGAGGAATACCAGCACCTGGTTGCCCTGACCGAGGGTCTGCGCCATGGCCTCCAGTAGCTGGGCGCAGAAGCCCTCGTTCAGGGTC
Organism: uncultured Cellvibrionales bacterium; assembly: GCA_965370135.1. Classification (GTDB taxonomy): domain Bacteria; phylum Pseudomonadota; class Gammaproteobacteria; order Pseudomonadales; family JAHEGP01; genus JAHEGP01. The sequence continues at coordinate 2,852 of CBDUUA010000140.1, read as the reverse complement.
TGTTCTCGCAGGTCGAGCAAGTGGTAGTCAGGGGGCTTGGCATCGCCGGCCCGCTGCTGTAATAACAGTGAGGTATAGCGGCCCTGCAGGGCATTTTGCAAGCTTTCCAGCGAGGGCGTGGCAGAGCCCAGTACAATGGGGATGGACTCCAGCTGGGCGCGCTTGACCGCCATATCCCGGGCCAAATAGCGGAAGCCTTCCTGTTGCTTATAAGAGGTATCGTGTTCTTCATCGATCACGATCAAGCCCAATGACTGAAATTGGGTAAACAGCGCCGAGCGCGTGCCGATCACCACGCGGGCCAGCCCCAGTCGGGCGGCCTGCCAGGCGTGGAGCCGCTCGCCATCGCTGAGACCTGAATGCATGGCTACGACCTGCCCGGGGAAGCGCTGCTCAAAGCGGGCGATGGTTTGTGGCGTGAGTCCGATTTCAGGAACCAGCACCAGCGCTTGATCGCCGCGCTGCAATGCCGCCTCGATGGTGTTGAGATAGACTTCAGTCTTGCCGCTGCCGGTAACGCCCTCCAGCAGGCAGGGATGAAAACGCCCCAGGCCCCGGTTTATTGCGGTGACGGCGGCCTGTTGTTCCGGGTTGAGCGGGGGCCCCGGGCCGACCTGCAGCGAGGGTTGCTGTGGGGCGATGGCAAAGGTTTCAACCAGCGCTTTTGCTGTCAGTGCCTGTAGTGCTTCCCTGGATATGCTGTGCTGCTTTAACTCGCTCTGGAGTATCGTTGAATGCTTTAGTAGATGGCTAAGGGCCTGCTGTTGGCGAGGAGCTCGAGTGAATGCCGTGGCGCTCAGGCCGAGGCCTTGCTGGCTCAGGCGCCAGCCGGGCTCGGTCTTCATGGCTGCAGGCTTGCCTTTGCGCAAGGGCGGAGGCAGTGCATGAAACAGTGCATCACCCAGGGGGTGCAAGTAGTAATTGGCGCTCCATCGACATAACTCGATCATGGCTTGATTCAGCAGCGGCGACAAATCCAGCACCGCTTCGGCGTGTTTCAGGCTGTGTAATTTGAGATTGGATTGGGTTTTTACCGCCAGTAACAGGCCAATAGCGGTGCGTCTGCCGAAGGGAACTTTCAGGCGTACACCGGGCCGCAGGTTGGCGCCATCGACACCGGGTGGCGGTAGATAATCGAATACCCGACGCAGGGGGGTGGCGAGCGCAATTTCGAGTATGCTTGTCGTCATGGATTCCGGTTTGGTTCTGGATGCACCCCGGACAGGGGTGGTTTTGCGGCGGCAGTCTATCATGGCTGGATGGGGTGGGCATGGAGGATTCGCGAACTTGCCAAGCCAACTTTTTCTGGTATGATTCGCGATCCTCGCTGAGAGGACCCCGGCAAGGGGACAGCACAGGATGCGGTGCCGGACAGTGGCTTCGGTGGCGGCGTCTGCCAGAGATAAGGTATACATCATGCAAAAAGATATTCATCCCGCCTACAATGAAATCACAGCAACTTGTAGCTGTGGCAATACCATCCAGACTCGCTCTACCCTGAAGCAGGATATTCACATTGAAGTGTGTTCTGAATGCCATCCTTTTTATACCGGCAAACAGAAAGTGTCAGATACGGGTGGCCGCATCGACCGCTTCAATAAGCGCTTCGGCAAGCGCTCCAGCTAATCAATCTGTATGAGTGACCTGAAGCAAGCGGCGCTGGACTATCACGCTTTGCCCAAGCCGGGCAAAATCGCTGTTGCGCTGACAACCTCGGCGGAGACGCAGCGGGATTTGGCGCTGGCCTATAGTCCGGGGGTGGCGGCGCCGGTAAGGGCGATTGCCGAAAACCCCGACGATGCCTATCTCTACACCGCCAAGGCTAACCTGGTGGCCGTTATCTCCGATGGTAGCGCCATCCTCGGCCTGGGTAAGCTGGGGCCACTGGCCAGCAAGCCGGTGATGGAAGGCAAGGCCCTGTTGTTCAAACGCTTTGCCGGCATCGATGCCATCGACATCGAGGTTAATATCGACTCGGCCGAGGGCTTTATAGAAACCGTAGCCAGCATCGCCGACACCTTTGGTGGTATCAACCTGGAAGACATTTGTGCGCCGCAGTGTTTCGAGATAGAGCGCCAGCTAATCGAGCGCTGCAATGTGCCGGTATTCCACGACGACCAGCATGGTACTGCCATTGTGACGGCGGCAGGCCTGCTGAATGCGCTTGAAATTCAGCAAAAAAACATTGGCGATGTCCGTATCGTGTGTCTTGGAGCGGGAGCCGCCGCCATTGCCTGTATGCGTTTGCTGGTGGCCCTGGGCGCCAGTCGACAGAATATTTTCATGTTAGATCGTCGCGGTGTTATCTATAACGGTCGCGATGGTATCAACGAATATAAAGCCGAGTTCGCCAGTGATACAGCGGCCCGCAGCCTGGCCGATGCCTGCAGGGATGCCGATGTGTTTATCGGTCTGTCCGGCGCCAATCTGCTGATGCCGGAAATCCTCAAGACCATGGCGCCAAAGCCAGTGGTGTTCGCCTGCTCTAACCCGGATCCTGAAATTTCCCCGGAGATCGCCTGGCAAACCCGGGACGATCTTATTATGGCAACCGGGCGTTCAGATTACCCCAACCAGGTGAACAATGTGCTGGGCTTTCCTTTTATCTTCAGGGGTGCGCTCGACGTGCGTGCACGGGAAATCAATAACGAGATGAAGATTGCAGCGGTGCGGGCTTTGTGTGATTTGGCCAGGGAGCCAGTGCCCCAGTCGGTGCTGGATGCATGCCATGAGAGTGAACTCAGCTTCGGCGCCAACTACATCATCCCCAGGCCCATGGACCCACGCTTATTGGGTAAAGTTAGTGATGCTGTCGCCCGATCCGCGGTGGCAACCGGGGTGGCGCGCAAGCC
>CBDUUA010000139.1:0-5985 GCA_965370135.1 uncultured Cellvibrionales bacterium | reverse complement strand
CTTTATCCGCTGCCGGCGCTTTATCCGCTGCCGGCGCTTTATGCACTACCGGCACCGGCGCTACCACTGGCCTGTCAGTTGCCGCAGTAGACACCGTCCCCGGTGCTTTCGGGGCGGATACTCCTGCCCGGCCGACGGCGCTATCTGCTTTGATTCGTAAGGTTCGCTGCACCACCTCCAGCTCCGGGTTATCGCTGCCACTGACTAACTGCAGCCAGTTTTGCCAATCCGTAGCTTGCTGAATGCGCGACCCATAACCCAGCTGGTCGGCATTGGGCCTGGCGCCGTCCGCAGTGGGCACCCAGCGCAGCAGGGAAAGACTGATCTGGGAACCGAAGCCCGCCGCCAGTCGCAAGGCATAGCGTATCGGGTGAATTCCGCCCCGGGAGAGATTCAGTGGCCCCAGCTCCGGGTCCTGTTGCTGAAAGTTTGCCACCGGCGGCACCACCCCGGTTTCCAGGGCCTTGATCGCGACCGTGTCCTCGATGCCGACACCCATCGCATGGCCGGTCAGGCCCTTGGTATTGGCAATGACAATACGGTCAGCCGACGCACCAAAGGTATGGCGCAGGGCCTGCACTTCCGCCGCTGCACTACCGCCCCGGGCGGGGGTATAGGTCTCGTGGGATACAAACATCAGCTCGCTGGCGAGCTGGTGGCGATCCAGGCCAAAGCGCTGCTCCGCCTGGGCGATCAGCTGTTCCATCACCGCGCAGATATGCTCGATATCGAGCCGCGTGCCATGAAAGGCACTGTTGGCTGTCACCGTACTGAGCACCTCACAGATCGGTCTCAGACCGCGTTCTGCGGCGCACTCCGGCGCTTCCACCACGATGCCGCAGGCACCCATGCCCAGGATCATGCCGTGCCGGCGCCGGTCAAAGGGCAGTGCGGCTTCTGCCACCACCTCATCGGTAGCCGCCGCGCCGGACGCGAGAAAACCGGAGCCGATCCACTCCAGCAGGTGATCCGAGGTGACGTCATCGGCGGCGATGATGAGTACCCGGCGACAGCGACCGGCGGCAATCCAGTCTTCGGCCAGGGCGAAAGCCTGGGTGGTGCTGGCGCAGGCAGAATTGATATGGGTATTGGGCCCCCGGGCGCCAATATACTCCGCCATCTGCGAGTGCCCCATGGGCAGGCATTTGAACAGGAAGCGCCGGTCGAATTCGAATGGCTCTTGCTCCAGCAGCTGCTCGAGCTCGTGTAGGCGCCGCTCGATCTCGGCACTCGCCGCACTGTTATCGCCGGCTTGCGAACTCAGGTATTCTCGCAGGCTGTTGAGCGTATCGCGCTGCGACTGACGGCCGTGTTCCAGCTGGTAGCGGGTGAGTTCATCCGCAAACGCATCGAAACCCGGAAAAGCGGCGGCGAAGATAACGCCGGTATCATCCCGCAGTGCTTCCGGCAGCATCCAGCGCTCGGGCAATTGGGTGCCCTTGTGAGTGGTGCGGTAGTGCATCACCAGCGGAATGCCGGCGTCTCGCAGGGCATCGATGCCGGCGCCGATCGCCAGCCGGGTGGTGATATCCAGGGCGGGGATACGATCCGCAGGCACACCGAATTCCTGTTCAAGATCGAATACACCGCCGCGCCCGGCCAGCTTGATCACGTCGGCGGGGCTGCTGATGGCTTCAAAGTGGGGGTCGCCGTCGCCGCTCTTGACCAAGCGGGTGATATGTTTGTCCACCATCGCGTGGCGAAAGCGCATGGGAATAACATCGATCTGCTGCTCACCATCAAGGATACGCTGGACATTGGCATCATCGAAGACCCGCGCCGTACCCGGGATGCCCAGCGCGGCGCCGGTGACAACGGGAGGCGCACCCGGCTTGCCGGTCCCCTGCCCCTGGTAGACCTGCCAGCCTTGCTCCAGAAAATCGGCAAACAGGTGCCCGAGTTGTAGATAGCGTTGATCCCCCGCAGGCAGGCTTGAGCCGGCTAAAGTGCTCGTAGGTGGCGCGGCGGCCATGGGCGCGGCACGGGCAGCACTGACCGAAGCTTGCGGGCCTAAACTATCGTGGCACACCGCACTAATGGCCGGCTGTGTCTGCTCCTCATCCAAGCCCAGGCCCAGGCCCAGACCGGCAGCGTAGAGACCGCACAGGGCCTGGTTGAATGAGGCAAACTCCCCGACCTTGGGGTGATTCGCGAATAGCGTCAGCACATTATCGTAGTCGCCGAGCACATCGTCAGCGAAGCCCTTGAGGGCTGCTTTGGGTCCCACTTCAAGAAATACCCGTGCCCCCGCCTGGTATAGGGTATTCAAGCCCTTGACGAACTGCACCGGCGATGCGACCTGTTGCGACAGCATATCCAGCATCACCGGCACCGCATCCGCGGCCGTGGGATAGAACTCACCGGTGACATTGGCCACCAGGGGGATCCCGGGGGGCGTCAGTTGCATGCGCGCCAGCACCTGCCGCAAGGGCTCGCTGGCCGGCGCGACTATCGAGGTATGAAAAGCTTGGCTCACCGGTAGTTGCGCCGCGCTAACGTCCAGTTCCCGGAAACGCGCCATGGCCTGCTGCACCGCATCGCTGGCGCCGCCGATTACCGCCTGGCTGTTGCTGTTGATATTGGCGATGACCACATTGCCCGGGATCGCCTCAAGGACTTCGCGGATTTGCTCCAGCGGCGCGAATACCGCCGCCATCAAACCATTGTCGGCAAAGGATACCCGGGTCATTTCCCGCCCCCGCGCACTGACCGCCTCCAGCGCCTCCGCGAAGGACATGGCGCCGGCGGCAACCAGCGCACCGTACTCACCGAGGCTGTGCCCCATCACCATATCCGGGGCAATACCGTAGGCGGCAAACAGCCGGGTCAGTGCGGTATCGACCGCGAGTACCGCCGGCTGGGTAATCTCCGTGCGCCGCAGGTCGGCATCCGCCTGTTCGAGCGCATCGCTATCGGCGGGATCGACAAAAATATAGCTGCTCAAGGGACGATCCAGCAGTGGCTGCATAATTCGGTCCGCCTCGGCGAAGGTCTGGGCCACCACCGGTTCACGCTCGCGCAGCTCTGCCAACATGTTAGGGTACTGGGAACCCTGCCCGGTATAGAGGAACGCGACTTTCGCGGCCGGGCCGCTGCCACGAAATACACCCTGGGATTGCAGGGCGCACCACAGGGACGGCTGATCCGCCTTGAATCCCTGTGCCGCGCGTTGCAGGCGGCTCTCGAGTTGCTGCTGATCCTGGTAGCCGATCACCAATCGCTCGCTGGCGGCTAAATCACTGGCCAATGGCGCTACGCCCACAGCCGGGAATTGCCGGCTTTGCACCATACGATCCAGGCGCTGCTTCAATTCCGCTACCGTGGCGGCGCCCAGAACCAGGCTGCCCTGTAGCGGCGGCTTGACCGGGCCGGCAGGGCTGGCGCTACCGACAGCACGAGTAGCTGATGCCTCCCATTGTGGCGGCACGCTGACCGTGGGCTTGCGGGCACTGAGACGACCGGGAATATACTCTTCAAGCACGACATGGAAATTGGTGCCACCAAAACCAAAGGCGCTGACCCCGGCTCGGCGCACGCCGTCTGCGTTATTGGGTTTATCCCAGGGCCGCAGCTCGGTATTGACGTAGAACGGCGAACTGGAAAAATCGATATTGGGATTGGGTTTGTCAAAATTGAGACTCGGGGGCAACAACTTGTGATGCAGGGCAAAGCTTGCCTTGAGCAAACCCGCGGCGCCGGCGCCGCTCTTCAGGTGGCCGATATTGGATTTTACCGAACCCAATGCCACCGCACCCCGCTGGAGGCCACTGTTGCCGAAAACGGCGCTCAGGGAATCCACTTCCACTACATCCCCGACCCGGGTTGAGGTGCCGTGCCCCTCGATCAGGCCCACGTCCCTCGGGGACAAGCCGGCGCTGTCCCAGCCTCGCTGCAGGGCGAGTCGCTGCCCTATTGGGTTGGGCGCGGTGATGCCCTTGCCCCTGCCGTCACTGGCGCCACCGATGCCCCGCACTACGGCATAGATGCGGTCGCCGTTGCGCTCGGCGTCGGCCAGCCGTTTGAGCAGGAAGAAGGCGGCGCCCTCGCCCATGACAAAGCCGTCCGCGCCGTCGGCATAGGGCCGGGTGCCAGTGGCCGACAGCGCGCCTATCTTGCAAAATTTAACATAGGTGGACACCCCCATATTGCGGTCGACGCCACCCACCAGGGCGGCATCGTATTCGTTCTCGACCAGTCCCTCATAAGCCGCATCGATGGCTGCCAGGGCAGAGGCACAGGCGGCGTCACAGACGAAATTTGGCCCTTTGAAATTGAACAGATTGGCAACCCGACCCGCCATACAATTCGACAGCTCACCGGGCATGGTATCTTCAGTCGCCAGCGGCAACCTGCCGGCCACGCGCTCATACATTTGCTGTTCAATCCCGCGCTGCACCTCGCCGGGTAGCGCGAGAAAAGAGGGCGCCTCGGACAAGGCGCGGGCGTACTCCGGGAAAAAGATACGCAGGGAAGTCAAGTAGTGGAGCTCACCACCCATGGCATTGCCCAGCACCACCGCCGTGCGCTCGCGATTGAGGGGCCGCTCGTCATCACCGTAGTCGAGCAACACCGCATGGGCGCCGGCAACCGCCCACTTCTGGGAGTCGTCCATGGCAAGGGCAACTTTCGGCGGAATCGGCAGATGCCATTGGTAGGGGTCCCACTGCCAATCCCGCACCCAGGCGCCAATTTTGCAATAGGTCTTATCGGGGGCTCGCGGATCCGGGTCATAGTAGGACGCAATATCCCAGCGCTCCGGTGGCACCTCACAGATACTGTAGTGGCGATTTTTGATGTTTTCCCAGAATTGGTGAGCATTGGGAGCATCGGGCAAGATAGCGCTTACGCCTACGATTGCGATAGCGCGGTGAGAAGTGTCTGTCATCACATTGCCTCCACTGCTAATGTGAATTTGGTATCAGGCCGGTTTGGCGCTTAGTCTGATTGATTTGGTGGAATAAATTCCACCCTACAAATAAATATCGATTCCAATACCTGCCTTCCGGGGGCCGGCCACCGGGTAAGCGCTTAAAAAAACCTCCGCCCTAAAAATAAAAATTTGAATCCAATACCGGCCTTATCGCTGCTGCTATCGTTGTACTTATCTCAGCGCTTACCTCAGCCCTTACCTCTCAAGTACAGCGCATCAGCGACGGCATCCATATCCTTTATATAGCCCGACTGGGCCCCGTGTATGGCCTCCAGTCCGAGGGCCTGCTCCGGGGTGACGGCGGCGCCGGCGTCCGCCCCATACAACCAGCGCACACCCTCCTGGCCAATGAGCAAAGCCGTCTCACGGGCAAAAACCCGGGCCATGGTGGCGAGGGCAGCGGCGTTGAACCGGGTGTCGCTCTTGGCAAGGTGCTCTCCCCCGGAGAGGGCGATGGCGCGACGCACCAGGCTGCCGGCGCACTCGACATAACTCACCCACTCGCCGAGCCGCAACAAAAAGTGCTGATGCCGGGTCAGGCGAGCTATCCTGCCGTGCTCCATCACCGCGCCCAGGGTGCGCTGGGCCATTGCCACCACATCCGCGCCAAAGTCTGGAGAGACTGAGTGCAAGGCCTCCATCTGTGCAGCCTTTTGCAGGTAGTAGTTGCCGCGGCTCTTGAGGTGGCGCTGCCAAAAATCCCGGCCGATGGTCATTTCCATGATCTCCGAGGTGCCTTCGTAGATGGTGGTGATACGGACATCGCGCTTGATTTTTTCCACCATGTATTCCCGGGTGTAGCCGTAGCCCCCCAGCGCCTGGATGCAGGCATCGGCGGCCAGGTTGCCGGACTCCGAGGCAAAATACTTGGCAATCGCGCCCTCGGTATTGAGGTCGTCCTCGCCGCTGTCCAGGCGCCGTGCGGTTTCTTCGATATAGGCGCGCGCGGCTTCGAGTCGAACCACATGGGGGACGATCAACTTGTGGGTATAGCCCTGTTTCTGCGCCAGTGGCGCACCGGCCTGGATGCGCTCCAGGGAGTAGGGAATGGCGCG
>CBDUUA010000138.1:0-6021 GCA_965370135.1 uncultured Cellvibrionales bacterium | reverse complement strand
CGGCCAAAACCGGCGTCGGCGGCGGTATCGTGGCGGTAGTGCCCGGCAAAATGAGCATCGTGGCATTTTCACCGCGGGTCAATGAAGCGGGCAACAGCGTGCGCGCCCTGAAAGCTATCGAATATATCTCGCGCTCACGCAACCTGGGCTTATTTGGCCCCAATCCCTTATAAAGAAAAGAAGAGAGGCATTCTCCGGATACTAGAGCCGGAGACAGATACGGCACCAGGACTACAATTAACATACATATAAAAAAACAAGGGGAGCACACCATGAACAAAGGACTATCAGCTATAGCATTGCTGGTCGCCGGGGCAGCCACCGGCATGGCATTTGCCCAGGCGCCGGGGGAAGGACCGACGGAAACCGACGAAGGGCAACTCGAAGACCCTGCCGGGCCCAGTGATAGAGTCAGGGGTGAGTTGTACGGTTTTGCCATGTTGGACATGGGCTATAACGCCGGCACCATCCAGGAAGACTGGTACGACACCATGCGTCCGACCCAGTTACCCAACAGCGAAGCGCAAAAAGATTGCACCGGTCCTGAATATACCGGCGAAAATCGAGACAAATGCAAGTTCCCGACCGAGGGCAATACCTATGCCAGCGTCAGGCAGACCCGTCTGGGCGTCAGGGGCTGGTTCCCAACCGAGGTGGGAGAACTCTACACTCTTTTTGAATTCGAGATGTTTGGCACCGGTGTGGACGCCGGGCAGACCACCATCCGCCTGCGCCATGCCTATGGCGAGCTGGGAGCATTTGGCGCCGGTCAGTACTGGAGCCCGTTTATGGACATCGACGTGTTTCCCAATTCCCAGGAGTACTGGGGCCCCAACGGCATGCCCTTTTTTCGCAGCGTCCAGGTGCGCTGGATGCCGATACGGGGTAGCAGCAACCTGACCTTTGCGCTGGAGAAGCCTGGCGCCGGCAGGGACGATGCCATCGACGAGGTGGAGGATGCTCTTAAGGACCACAATGTTCGGGCGCGCTATCCGCTACCCGACCTGTCCGCAGCCTATAAATACCAGAGCGACTGGGGTTATGTGCGCATCGCCGGCATTCTGCGCCGCATCGAATGGGAAGATGAATTCACCAACGATGGTAACGATCTAAGCGGCGACGCCACCGGTTGGGGCATCAACCTGAGCGCCAATTACAAAATCGGCCCCAATGACAGCGTGCTCAAGTTGCTGGTGATGCACGGCGAGGCCGTCGAAAACTATATGAACGACGCCGGTGGCGATATCGGAGTGGAAATTGACGGCGCCTCCATTGAGGGCAAACCCATCCCGGTCACCGGCACGGTACTGTTCTACGACCTGTACTGGAGCGACCGCTTCTCCAGCACCATCGGCTTCTCCACCGTCGACAAGCAGAACACCAATGGCCAGGCGCCCAACAGCTTCGAGAAAGGCCGCTACGCCCTGGTCAACCTGCAGTTTCACCCCACCAGCCAGATCATGTACGGCGGCGAGCTGCAATATGGCAAGCGAGAGAACTTCAATGACGGCTGGGATTACGACGCCTTCAAGGTGCAGTTTTCAGCCCGCTATATGTTTTCCTTTGGCCTGGGCCGGGAAGCTTATCCGCGGAAGCGGTTTTAACAGATCAGCAAGCTGGAATGAAATCACGATAGATCGAGCGATCTGACAGCGAATAAAGGACAGTAATTAAGTGGCAATAGGTGAATGGCACTTACTTAAGCGATATCCTTTGTAGGGCGGAATTTATTCCGCCAATGCATGTTGCTATCACGTTGATTTGGCAGAATAAATTCCGCCCTACAAATAATCATCCAATCCAATACGGGCGTCTCCAGAGGCCGGCCATTCGGACGGGCGCTAACTAAGTGCCATTCAAGTAATAGGTAAACATCTGTCGTGAGTCTTTATCTGGTAACCGGCGCATCCGGCTTTATCGGTCGGGCGCTTTGCGCTCACATTGGTGAACGGGGTCATCGCGTACGCGCCTTGTTGCACCACGACAGCATCGGCCCATGGCACGAGGCCATCAGCTTCGATTTACTCCGACCCCCCCTGACTGCAGAAATAATGACCGGCGTGCACGGCATATTCCATTGTGCCGGCGCCGCCCATTTTCGCGGCCTGTCACAGCAGCAACAAACGGCACTCTGGCAACTGAATGTAGACGCCAGTGAGCAACTGTTGGCTAGCGCCGCTAGCGCCGGTGTGCAGCGGTTGGTCTATTTCAGCAGTGTGCAGGCAGCGGGTAGGCCCGGGGCAACAGTTGCCGGAGAGGATTGGCCGGCGCCGCCGGACAATATCTACGGCGAGTCCAAACTGGCCGCGGAGGCGCTGGTGCATGCAGCGGGCCAAAACCACCCCCTGCATACTTGCATATTGCGGCCGGCACTGGTTTATGGCCCCGGGGTCAAGGGCAATCTACAGCGCATGTTGCGGGCCATTGCCAGCGGCCACATGCCGCCACTTCCCGACAGCGGCAAGCAACGCTCTATGGTGGCGCTGGACAACCTGGTCGACGCCGCCTGGCTGGCTATGGATCGTGACTGCGCCAATCAACGCACCTATATCGTGTGCGACGATACCCGCTACTCGACCCGCTGGATCTATGAAGCCATGCACCGGGCACTGGGTCGCCCCCTGCCCCGCTTTACCCTGCCACTGGCTTTATTCAAATTGGGAGCGAGCATCGGCGATCTGGGCAACAAGCTCACCGATAACGCCATGCCCTGGGATTCTGCGGCATATGAACGACTATTTGGCAGCGCCTGCTATACCGCCGAGCGACTCAAGAGTGAGTTGGGCTGGCGTGCCCGCGTCGATTTTGAGCAGTCACTGCCGACCATGGTGCAGGCCCTGGATCAGCATCCCATCGGGAAATAATGTGTTGAACCTCTGGCAAAGTCTGCTGATAGTCACGACCACGGCGCTGGCCTGGCTGGGAACCCATTGGGTCATCCGCCATGCCGCCGCCCTGGGGGTTTTGCACCCACCCAATGAGCGCAGCTTCCACCACGACCCGGTGCCCCACGGTGGTGGCCTGGGACTGGTGCTGGCATTCCAGTTGGCGGTAGCGCTGCTATTGGGGGGCGGAACCATCGATTGGCGACTGGCAAGCTGCCTATTGGGCGCGGGTAGCGTGGTGGCGGCGCTGGGTATGTGGGATGACATTCGCCCCCTGCCGGCGCGCACCCGATTAGCGGTACAATTCTGCGCCGTGTTGCTCACCCTTGTTTTACTGGGTGGAGGGATGATACCCAATACCGGTTCACTGGCAACAGGGGCGGCCTATGTCCTCGCCGCGCTGCTGTTGCTGTGGTGGCTCAATCTGTTCAATTTTATGGACGGCATCGATGGCCTCGCCGGCATTGAATGCCTGTTCCTGTGTGCCGCCTCACTATTGCTGCTGGTCGCCGGAGACCCGACCTCCCTCGATGGCCCTCCGTTGCTGCTGCTATCGCTACTGGCCGCTGTGAGCGGTTTTCTATGGCTGAACTGGCCTCCCGCCCGGGTGTTTCTCGGTGATGTTGGCAGCACCTTTGTCGGCTACGTGTTGGCGGTGCTGGCTCTGACCACCGTAGTGACAGGCCAGCTTCCCCTTGATGTTTGGCTGATTCTTGGCGGCGTGTTCTGGGTCGACAGCACCGTGACGCTGCTACGGCGCGTGCTGAATGCCGAGCACTGGCATACGGCCCACCGCAGCCATGCTTACCAGCGCTATGCCGCACAGCTTTGTCGCCACTACCTCAGTCGCGGACTGTCGGCGACCCGAGCCCGGGCGTCGGCACACCGCAGCACGGTACTCGCGGTATTGGGCCTCGACCTGCTGTGGTTGCTGCCCATGGCCTGGCTTGTCATAATAGCACCCGAATGGCGCATTCTTTGGCTTTTAATGGCGTGGTTGCCGCTAATCGGCTTGACCCTGCGATCGGGCAGGTGTGCCGAATAACTATTGGCAACTAACTCTAGGTAAGCACCTATCGGTAAGCACCTATCGGCAAGCACCTATCGGCAACTAGCTATCGGCAACTAGCTATCAGCAACTAACCCTCGGTAAGTAACTATTGCCAAGCAGCCACTGACGAGCAATTATCAACGCTGGTATGACCGGCAGGTATGACGGGTAGATATGACGAGTTCCTTTATCAATGAGTGGCGCATGAAATTGCCGCGCAGCAACCTGCAGCGCAGCCTGCTGGTGTTCGACGCCCTGGTTATCCCCCTGTTGCTTTGGGTTGCTTTCTCCCTGCGCCTGAAGACAGCCTATCAAATACCCGCCGATCAGTGGATCCTGTTTATCGCCGCGCCGCTGATCAGTATTCCGGTATTTATCCGCCTTGGTCTTTATCGCGCTGTCATCCGCTACCTGGGTCAAAAAGCGCTATGGACCATTGTCCAGTCGGTGACCCTGACCACCATGCTGTGGGCGGTGCTGGCAGTCATTGTCACCCACTATACCGGTATGCCGCGCTCGGTACTGCCTCTGTTCTGGGCTCTCAATATCATCACTATCGGCGGCATGCGCCTGATTATCCGCCACGTCTATTTGCGGCCGACCAAGAGCACCGGGCGTGCGATTATCTGGGGCGCGGGCTCGGCAGGCGTGCAGTTGGCCGGCGCCCTGCGCTACTCACGGGAAATGGTAACCGTGGCCTTTGTCGATGACGACAAGCGACTTCATGGCCAGGAAATATCCGGCCTGCGGGTATTCCCTCCCCATGCCATCGCCCAGTTGATCGATCAATACGAGGTAGCAGATTTGCTGTTGGCGATTCCCTCCGCCGACCAGCAAAATCGCAAACGAATCTTGCGCTTTCTGGAACCCCTGCCCGTACACGTCAGGGTTTTACCCGGGGTTAGCGAGTTACTTACCGGCCGGGTACATATTGACGACTTGCGGGAAGCCAATATCGGTGATTTGCTGACCCGGGAAGAGGTGGAACCGGTGCCGGAACTACTGTTACACAATGTGCGCGACAAAGTGGTATTGGTCACCGGCGCCGGTGGCTCCATCGGCTCCGAAATCTGCCGGCAAATCATCCAACTCAAGCCCGCTCGCCTGGTGATGCTGGACCACTCGGAACACGCCCTGTATACCGCCCACCAGTCACTGCCAGTTGCCCATGGCGTCACCGTAACTGCCCTGCTCGGCTCGGTTCAGGATGCCGCCCTGATGAGCTCGGTAATGATCGACTACGACGTCCACACTGTCTATCATGCCGCTGCCTACAAACATGTGACCATCGTCGAAGACAATCCCATTGCGGGCATCAAGAACAATGTGTTCGGCACCCTCTCTGCTGCCGAGGCGGCACTCTCGGCCCATATCGAAACCTTCGTCTTGATCTCTACCGACAAAGCGGTGCGACCCACCAATACCATGGGCGCCAGCAAGCGAGTCGCTGAGTTGCTGGTACAAGCCATCCAGGAAGATGCCCGCAACCAGGGCAGCATAAAAACCCGCTTTGAGACCGTGCGATTTGGCAATGTACTCGACTCCTCCGGTTCTGTGGTGCCGTTATTCCGCCAACAGATTGCCGAGGGTGGCCCGGTTACTGTGACCCACCCCGAAGTCACTCGCTTCCTGATGTCGATTCCGGAGGCGGCCGGACTGGTGATCCAGGCCGGCGCACTGGGAGCGGGTGGCGATACCTTTATCCTCGATATGGGCGCTCCCATCAAGATCAACACGCTGGCAAAGAGCATGATCAAGCTGGCAGGCCACACCGTAAAAGACGACGACAACCCGGAGGGCGCAATCGAAATCAAGTATGTGGGCTTGCGCCCGGGGGAGAAACTGCACGAGGAACTGTTTATCAGCGGCAACGCCACCGCGACACGTCACCCCAAAATCCTGCGCTCGGAGGAAACATCGGTTAAGTGGAGTTGGCTGCGCCCCAAACTCAATTCCCTACTGGCCGCGGTAGAACAAATGGATCCGCAGCAAATCGACGCGACCCTGCGCTCGCTGATCGAAGTGCCGAATCAAACCATGACACTCAGTGAGTATCGCGGCGACGTGGTGCCACTGCGCGACTCA
>CBDUUA010000137.1:0-6049 GCA_965370135.1 uncultured Cellvibrionales bacterium | reverse complement strand
CATCCAACGCGGCCCACTGTCGTCATTGGCCGCGAGGTATTCGCCCATTTTAGCCAGTTGAATCGTGCGGCCACCGAGCATAAACTCGGTATGCTTGGCGAACAGGAAGTAGCGGTGTATCGGATATTCGACATCGACACCCAGGCCGCCGTGGAGGTGCTGGGTTGAATACACCACACGATGCCCCCCTATACAGGCAAAGTATTTTGCCGCACGCACTTCCGGCTCAGCATCCAGCTCCTCAGACAAGCGCCACATGGCCTGCCAAAACGTGGAGCGAATCGCTTCGATATCAATAAAGGCATCGGCTGCGCGCATGGCTACCGCCTGGAAGCTACCGATAGCCGCGCCAAATTGCTTGCGTTCGCCGGTGAATTCAGCGGTGCGGCGCAATGCCTCTTCGCAGGTGCCTACCTGCATACCGGCCAGTGCGGTATTGGCGCGCTGTTCAATCCATTTAGCGATGTCATCGGCCTGGCCGATGTTGCCGAGGATGCCGTCGGGGCCAACGGCGGCATTGTTGAGACTCAGGGTTGCCTGTATTTTTCCCAGCCCCACATTCTGGGGATCCATGCTCACACCGGCATCGGCGGTCTCCACCAGAAACATCGTCTTGCTGCCGTTGCCATCTACTGCGGGCACCAGGATACAGGCGGCCTCGGAGGCATAGGGCACCGCTTGCAGTACGCCGTTTAGCACCCAGCCATCGCCCTCTTTAGTCGCGTTGACACGCCCTGCAACCGCATCGATCATACCCAGCTCCGCCAGCGCGGCTGAAAGCTGGTGTTCGCCGCTGACTAAAGGTGTCAGCCACTTCTGCTGCTGTTCATCGGTACCGAACTGTGCCATCGGCAAGGCGCCCATGACCAGGTTGCTCATCAAGGGTAGCGGCGCCAGCCGACGAGCCTGCTCCTGCAATACCAGACAAAGCTCGGTAAAGCCCAAACCGGTGCCGCCGGCCGATTCGGGTATGGCAACCCCCAACAGCCCCTGCTCCGCCAACAAGGCCCATAGCTCGGCATCGTAGACCTTGTCGTGTTTGTAAAACTCCAGCAAGTACTCATCGGTGACCTTGTCGGTAAAAATCTGGGCAGCCAGGTCGCGAATGGCAGTTTGATCTTCGGTAAAGGTGAAATCCATGCTGTTGCCTCTTGATTCGATTGATTCGATTGATTCGATTGATTTTTACGTAAAATATTCTCTGTAGGGCGGGGTATATTCCGCCAAATCAATGCCGTAGCAAAACGCGTTGGCGGAATGAATTCCGCCCTACGAATTCAATAGCGACGACTCGCCAGGTCATGCCCTGACCATATATTGCAGCTTGCGGGTATAGCGCATCTTTTCCGGCGGTGGATTTTGCAGAAACAAGCTCCGATATAACATCACTGTCAGCAGTTCGGTAATCTCTTCCACGCTCAATGTCTCTGCCGTTAATTCAGGCTCCCGGTTGACGAAATAATCCCTGAGCAGGGTTTCCCCCATGCCGGACAAGGTATATACCACCATCAGCGCCTGGTGTTCCGTCAGCTGCGCCTCGGGGAACAACCTCGGCATCTGTTTCACCAGCCAGCCCAGTTGTTCAATAAAGTGCTCTCGCAACATGCGGGAAAAGCCGGGATCTTCGTCTGCCATCTGTAACAGGCAGCGGGTAATGCCGGGTCGCTCGGCGTAAGCGCGTACCACCAGGCGGTTGTGCGCCAACATGCGCTCGTACCAGTCACCCCGGGGTACATCTTTTTCAATATCTTCGACATTGCGCGAGCCGGCGACAAAATCTTGCAGCACTTCCAGCGTCAGCGACTTCAAGTCAGGGAAGTAATGGTAGAACAGACCGGCTGCCACACCGGCTTCCCCGGTGACATCGGCGATACGCATTTTGTGGTAGCCGACTCGCTCCATCACCGCCATGGCGGCCTGCTTGAGCTTCATGCGGGCTTTCTCGCCACGGGCGCTGCGGACGGGCTTGCGGGCCTGCTCGGTCGCTGCATGTGTGCCTTTTGCTACCATTTGCCGCCGTTAACACCATTAATAAGAGATAAACCAGAATCGAAGTAACAAAATACTTGAAATTGAATTTAACTTCAATATTATATACGCCTCAATTTATGGCTATGGCATTGGCTTGGGGCTCTAACTTGCAGCATTAGCTTGTAAGCATTCTTGTAAAGAGTGCGGCGAGCAGATGGCAGCGCCACGCCCTTACGCCCTCCTCGGTCCGTCGCAATCCTCTTTAGCGGGCCGAGCAGACTACACCCAACGGATACCCGTATGCATATCGACTATAGCGACGACCAGAAAACCTTGCGCAAGGAATTGCGCGCCTACTTCGCCGAGCTGATTACGCCGGAAATCTACGAGTCCATCCGCGGCGCAGAAACCGGCCCAACCTACAAGGGCCTGGTTCGCCAAATGGGCAAGGACGGTTGGATGGCCGTGGGCTGGCCCAAAGAGTACGGCGGCCAGGGCCGACCCGAATCCGATCAACTGGCATTTTTTGAAGAGGCCCTGCTGGCCGGCGCACCGGTTCCCTTTGTCACCCTCAATACCGTTGGCCCGGCGCTCATGGGATTCGGCAGCGAGGAGCACAAGCAGCAATTCCTGCCCGATATCGCCGCGGGTAAAATCCATTTTGCCATCGGTTACAGCGAGCCCGGCGCCGGCACCGATCTCGCGGCCTTGAGCACCAGCGCGGTCAAAGACGGTGACGACTACATCATCAACGGCACCAAGGTATTTACCAGCGGCGCTGACGGCGCTGACTATATCTGGCTGGCCACCCGCACCGACCCGGACGCGCCCAAACACAAGGGCATCAGTATCTTTATTGTCGATACCAAATTGGACGGGTTTTCGACCGCACCCATTCGCACGGTAGGTGACGTCAAGACCAATATGAGCTACTACGACAACGTCCGGGTTCCGGCGTCTATGCTGGTCGGCCAGTTGAACAAGGGCTGGCAGCTGATTACCGCCCAACTCAACCACGAGCGCATCGGCCTTGCCTCATGGTCCATCTTCGGTTGGAAATCTTACCGACGGGCCCTGGCCTGGGCCCGTGAAGAGCACAATGGCAAGCGCGCCATCGACGACCCCACGGTACAAACCAACCTGGCGGAAGCCTTCTTCCTGCTGGAAGCCAACCGGGTACTCAACTCCCGCATGTCCTGGGAGTTGGAACAGAAAGTCTTGAACCCTGCGCTGGCCTCCGGCGCCAAGGTCTACAGTACCGAGGCGCTGATTGAAGTTCTTCGCCTGCTGATGGAAGTGATCGGCCCCAACAGCCTGGTGCGTTCGGGCAGCAGCGCCAGCGTACTTCACGGCGACCTGGAGCTGGAATACCGCCGCTGCATGACCAATACCTTTGGCGGTGGCGTCAACGAAATTCAACGCGGACTGGTCGCCAACTTTGGTCTCGGCATGCCTCGCCACCGTTAAAACCGTATTCCATTCAAGCTGAAAAGTCGGAAAACAACATGACTCCTGAACAACGCAAAGATTTCGAAGACAAAATCAACGCCTATGTCGGGCGTGAGGTGAGCGCACCCAGCCGGGGCCTCGACGACGTCAACGCGCCGATGATTCGCCATTTTTGCGAAGTACTCGGCGACCAGAATCCGGTGTATACCAATGCCGAGTTCGCTGCCAAATCCAGCAAAGGCGGCTTGATAGCACCGCCGACCATGTTGCAGGTATGGAGCATGGAGGGTTACCCTATGTGTCAGGAGCCGGAGATGGACGTACAGCGCGAGTTGCACAAGGTCTTCGATGACTCCGGTTTCATTGGTGTGTTAGGCACCAATACCACGTCGGAGTACTACCGCGACCTGCGACCCGGCGACCAGGTCACCACCCACTGTGTGATCGACAGCATCTCCGAGCAAAAAGCCACTGCAAGAGGTATCGGTTACTTTATCGAAACGCTCTATACCTTTACCGACCAGAATGATGAAGAAATCGGCAAGCTGGTATTCAGGGTATTGAAGTTTATTCCCAATGACAGCAATGAGGCCGGCGCCAGTGACGACAGCGGCGACGATGGCATGCCCGAAACCCCGAGCCGCATTGCCTCACCCCGCGGTCACGACAACGCCTGGTGGTGGGAGGCCGTCGACAACGGCAAGGTACTCATTCAGCGCTGCAAGAGCTGCCAAACCCTGCGCCATCCGCCCCGCCCGATGTGCGGCGAGTGCCAGTCCATCGAGTGGGATTCCATTGAATCGAGCCTGGATGGCGAGGTCTTCAGCTTTACCCAGATTCACTATCCCAAATTCCCGGGCTACCCCTATCCGCTGGTCATCGGCGTGATCTCCCTCGGCGAAGGCACCCGACTGATTGCCAATATCGTCGGCTGCGAGCCGGAAGACGTGCATATCGGCATGAAGGTGAAAGGCGTAGTCGAGCGGGTCGATGAAAAGACCATACTACCCCAGTTCTACCCGGTATCCGTTGACAGGTAAGCCCGCACAGTGCATAGATGATTACAGAGCGAGACACGATGATGAACACACAGACACTGGCATACGGCGCTGTCGCCGTCGGGGATAAACTGCCACCCCTCAAAATCGATATTACATCCGGGCTGATTACCGGCGCTGCCATCGCCACCAGGGATTTCACCCCGGTACACCACGAAAAGTGGGCGGCCCAAGCCGGTGGATTGCCGGATATTTTTATGAATATCCTCACCAGCAACGGTTTTATGGGGCGTTTCGTCACCGATTGGGCCGGCCCTGACTCAACCATCAAGGGTGTTTCACTGAAACTGGGCGCACCCAACCTGCCGGGCTTTGTCATGACTATTACCGGCGAAGTCACAGCCAGGGACGATGACAGCGGCATCGTCGAGGTGGCAGTGGAAGGTGAAAACAATGTATGGGGTACCCATATGTCCGGTACCGTCAAAATCGAATTGCCAAAGGAGGCTTGAGCAATGGTCGGAAATATTGCAGATAAAGCCGCGATCGTCGGCATAGGCTCTACCGAATTTTCCAAGAATTCCGGTCGCTCCGACCTGTCCCTGGCGGCCGAGGCCTGCAAGGCCGCACTGGACGATGCGGGCCTTAGCCCTAAAGATGTCGACGGCATGGTGACCTTTACCATGGATATGAATGAGGAAGTCGATGTTGCCCGCGCCCTGGGTTGCGATGACCTCTCCTTCTATGCCCGCGTGCCCTACGGCGGCGGCGCTGCGACCGGTACCCTGCACCAGGCAGTGATGGCCGTGGCTACCGGCATGGCCGAGTGTGTGGTCGGCTACCGCGCCCTCAACGGCCGCTCGGGTCATCGCTATTCTGCCGGCGTCTCCGGCGATTTGATTACCGGCAGCGCCATCCACTACGGCTGGTATATGCCCTTCGGCTTGCTCACCCCGGCGTCCTGGGTCGCCATGTACACACAGCGATATATGCACCTAACCGGCTGCACTAGCGACGCCTTGTTCGAAGTTGCACACTCCGCCCGCGAATACGCGGTAAATAACCCGGCGGCTTTTTTCTACCAACGATCGTTCAGCCGTGAGGACTACGACAACGCCAAGAAAATTTGTGAACCACTCAAACTGTACGACTGCTGCCAGGAGAGTGATGGGGGCTCGGCCTTTGTCGTCACCTCTGCCGAGCGCGCCAGGGATTTAAAGCAGCCGGGAGTCGTGGTCAAAGCCGTGGCCCAGTGCTCCGCCAAGGATCAGGAGGAAATGACCTCTTTTTATCGTCCGGAAATTGCAAGAATTCCGTCGATGGATCACGCCGCACAAATGGCCTACCAGCAGTGTGGACTCACCGCCGACGATATCGACTCCGCGGTTATCTACGATGCCTTCTCCTCCATCGTGCTGTGGCAACTGGAATCCTGGGGCTTTTGCAAATACGGCGAGGCCAGTGACTTCGTCCTCGACGGCTCCCTGCGCCCCGACGGACGACTACCCACCAATACCCACGGCGGCCAGCTATCCGAGGCCTATATCCACGGTGTCAACGGTATCGTTGAAGCTGTGCGGCAGGTGCGTGGTACGTCGATAAACCAGCCAAAGAAAACCATCAATCACGCC
>CBDUUA010000136.1:0-6086 GCA_965370135.1 uncultured Cellvibrionales bacterium | reverse complement strand
GGGATTATACAGGACTGGCAGCCGGCCGCAGACAGCAAACGCACGAGGGGAATTCACTAGGCCTATGTCTGGGATTCATTAAGCTGATGGCAATGGGTCGCACCGGGTGGTAGCCTGCTCGCAGGGCTCGCGTAGCATCACCATTGCGCGCGCCACCACTTACTTTTTCTTCCTAATCAGGAGTGACGATGACTGAAGTCGCCACCGACAGCGGCCAGCTACTCGACCAGGCCGCTGCAGTATTGCAAAGCACCCAGGCGCTACTCAACTCGGCACTGGCCGACCTCAGATCCCGAACGCTGGAGGGAGACCGGGTATCAAACGCCAGGCTCGATGCGCATCAATGGGTGTCCTATGAACTGGCTCTATGCTCATCCGAATCAGCGGCGGCAGCTTTTATGCTGGATTACGCCCGTCGACTCATGGCAAGCTCGAATCCGGAGCAGCCCGCGGATTTTGAAGTCAGCCTGACTGCCTTGTTTTGTGCCGAAACGGTCACCGCAATAAAAGGACGGCTGGACGCCCGGCCCGCCGATTTTGGCCTCAGCGACGAGGACATATCTTCCGCACTCGGGTCGCAGTCGGTCAAGCGCTTTGTTCAAAGCCAACTGGCGGCCGACAATATCGCCGGAATCGGCCGGCAAGTCTGCCATCGGGGCGGCGATCTCGGCGCCGACATGCTGGACCATGATCACGCCATGATGCGGGACAGCTTCCGTCGCTTTGCCGACGAGGTGGTGGCGCCGCTGGCCGAGGAAGTACACCGTGAAGACCTGCTGATACCGGAAGAAATCCTGGGAGCACTGCGGGAGATGGGGTGCTTTGGCCTGTCCATCCCGGCCGCCTATGGCGGTATACAGGACGATGAGCACGAAGACAATATGGGCATGATCATCGTCACCGAGGAGTTGTCGCGGGGCTCTCTCGGCGCCGCCGGCAGCCTGATTACCCGACCCGAAATTCTCTCCCGGGCGCTGAAAAAAGGCGGCACCGAAGCACAAAAACAACACTGGATGCCGAAGTTGGCGGCGGGAGAACCGCTCTGCGCCATCGCCGTCACCGAACCCAACTACGGCTCCGATGTCGCCAGTGTGCGGCTGAAAGCGACCCGCACAGAGGGCGGCTGGCATCTCAACGGCGCCAAGACCTGGTGCACCTTTGGCGGCAAGGCCGGGGTATTACTGGTGCTCGCCCGCAGCAATCCCGACCTATCGGTAAAGCATCGCGGGCTATCGACCTTTTTGCTCGAAAAACCGGTCTACGAGGGTCACGACTTTGAGTTCTGCCAGGACGGTGGCGGCAAATTGACGGGTCGGGCGATAGCCACAATCGGCTATCGGGGGATGCATTCCTTCGACCTGTTTTTCGACAATGTGTTTGTGCCCGACGCCAATTTACTCGGCGGCCCCGAGGGCGAGGGCAAGGGTTTTTACTACACCATGGCCGGCTTTGCCGGTGGCCGCATACAAACTGCCGCCCGCGCGGTAGGCGTGATGCAGGCCGCATTCGAGCGCGCCATCAGCTACGCCCAGGACCGGGTGGTGTTCGAGCATCCGATTGCCGATTACCAGCTGACCCAGGTCAAGCTCGCCCGCATGGCGGCGCACCTGGCGGCCTGCCGCCAATTTACTTACGGCGTCGCCAGGCTGATGGATAAGGGCGCCGGCGATACCGAAGCCAGCATGGTCAAACTGCTGGCCAGTAAAACCGCCGAGTGGGTCAGCCGCGAGGCGCTGCAGATTCACGGCGGTATGGGCTACGCCGAGGAAACACCGGTCAGCCGCTATTTCGTCGATGCCCGGGTGCTGTCGATATTCGAGGGCGCCGAGGAAACCCTGGCGCTGAAGGTCATCACCAAGTCACTGGTGGAAAATTTGGCCGCTGACGGAGACTCATTATGAGCATTTCAATAAGCTTGCCGCAGCAGCAGGAGATCGCCCCGGACATCGCTGTTGATCTGGACCGGGTTCGCCAGCCGCAATACGGTCGCTACCTGGACGAGTGCAGCCCCGGCCAGGTGTTCGTACACCCTCGCGGTTATAGCTTCGACCGGGCCAATATGGCGGGTTTTGCGCGCACCTTTATGCAGACCAACCCACTCTACCTGAATGCCGACTACGCCAGGGCCCACGGCTTTGCCGATTTGCCGGCAAGCCCGCAAATGGTGTTCAACGTCACCCTGTCCCTCGGTGTGCAAAACGATTCCGAAAAGGCGATAGCCAACCTCGGCTACTACCATGTGCAATTCCTGCGGCCGGTCTACCCCGGGGATACCCTGCACGCCTTCACCCAGGTGCTGGATCGCCGGGATCGAGGCGCCGACAAGCCCGGCATCGTGCTGATTCGAACCGTGGGGGTCAATCAACGGCAGCAGATTGTGCTGCAATACGAGCGCAAAATCATGGTCGGTGTGCGCGGTGATCGCCTGCCGACCACCCCGGCGCCGTCCACACCGGTCGAATTTCCATGGCTGGAGCAGCCGGCGCTGGAACTACCACTGGCCGCGGCGCCACTGCCCACCGAGCTGACCGGCCCCAATACCTATTGCGAAGACTTCACCCCGGGTGATGTCATCGTCCATGCCAACGGCCGCACCATCACCGACGAACATATGGCGCTCACCTACGGCGTCGGCAACAGCCACCCGCTGCATTTCGACCGGGTGTTCAGCAGCTCACTGGCGGGCAAGATGAGCGGTGAGCCAATTGTCTACGGTGGCCTGGTATTTGCCTGGCTGGACGGACTCGCCAGTCGCGATGTGAGCGAAAACGCGGTGTGGGAACTGGGCTTTACCGAGGGCTATCACACCCAACCGGCGGTGGCAGGGGATACCGTCGGCGCCCTGTCCCGCGTTCTAGCGAACGAAACGCTGGCAACCGAAACAGGGGCGGGCAGCAACGCCGTGGGCATGGTGACGTTTCAGTTGATCGGCGTTAAGAATATCTCCGCCGCCGCCGCGCTCGAGACCTACGGTGCCGACTTGTTTGTCAAGGAAGACGCCAAACGCAAGCTCGGCGTGGAAAAAATCAGCAATAAAATCTTCGAGATCGAGCGCCGCCTGTTGATCAAGCGACGCCCTCACTAAGAACTCTCACAAAGACTCTTCATAAGGACTCTTCACAAGGACAATCATTATGGCGCCGAAGCCCTCTGCAAGCGATCGCCCCTGGTTGATGCGCACCTACTCGGGCCACACCTCCGCCCGCGCCTCCAACGAATTGTACCGGCTGAATCTGGGCAAGGGCCAGACCGGTCTGTCGGTGGCTTTCGACCTGCCCACCCAGACCGGCTACGATTCCGACCACCCGCTGGCCCGGGGCGAGGTCGGCAAGGTCGGCGTACCCATCGACCATCTCGGCGATATGGAAGCCTTGTTCGACCAGATTCCCCTCGACCGCATGAACACCTCCATGACCATCAATGCCACCGCGCCCTGGCTGCTGGCGCTCTATGTGGTCGCGGCCCAGCGCCAGGGAGTGGACCCGGCACAGCTCACCGGCACCACCCAGAACGACATCCTCAAGGAATACCTGTCCCGGGGCACCTATATCTTCCCACCGCAGCCCTCGGTTCGGCTGGTCACCGATGTGATCAGCTATACCGTGAAACATATCCCCAAATGGAACCCCACCAACGTCTGCAGTTACCATCTGCAGGAGGCCGGCGCGACGCCGATGCAGGAGTTGGCCTACGCCCTGTCCACCGCCACCACCATACTGGATGCGGTGCGTGACTCGGGGCAGATGGATGCAGACAGTTTTGCCGCGGTAGTCGGCAGGATTTCATTTTTCGTCAATGCCGGCATTCGCTTCGTTGAGGAGACCTGCAAGATGCGCGCGTTTTGCGCGATGTGGGAAAAGCTCGTCAGCGAGCGCTATGGCATCGACGATCCCAAACTGCAGCGCTTCCGCTATGGGGTGCAGGTCAACTCACTGGGCCTGACCGAATCCCAGCCCGAGAACAATGTGCAGCGCATCGTGCTGGAAATGCTGGCGGTGACCCTGTCCAAGCGCGCCCGCGCCCGTGCGGTTCAGTTGCCGGCCTGGAACGAAGCCCTGGGCTTGCCCCGCCCCTGGGATCAACAATGGGCCCTGCGCATGCAACAAGTGCTGGCCTTCGAAACCGATTTACTGGAGTACGGCGATATTTTCGACGGATCACCGGTGATCGAGGCCAAGGTCAAGGCCCTCATCGAGGGCGCCGAGGCGGAAATGGAACGGGTCAGCGCCCAGGGCGGCATGGTGCAGGCCATAGAAACCGGCTACGTTAAACGGGAGCTGGTGAATAGCCATAGTGAACGGCTGCGCGCCATAGAGCGGGGCGATCTCAAGATCATCGGCGTCAATTGCTTTCGCGAAACCGCCGAGTCACCGCTGACCACGGGTTCGGACAGCGGCATCATGAAAGTAGACAGCCAGGCCGAACGGGATCAAATCGAGTCACTGCAGGCGTTTCGCGCTGCCCGCGTGCAGGCCGATGTGGATCAGGCTCTCGCCAAACTGTTGGAGCTTGCCAACAGCGGCGACAATATCATGCCCGCTTCCATCGACTGCGCCCGAGCCGGTGTCACCACCGGGGAATGGAGCGAGGTACTGCGCAAAGTATTCGGTGAGTATCGGGCGCCCACCGGCATCGATATTTCGGCCAGCAGCCATGGCCAGTCGGAAGCCGCTATCGAGATCAGGGACGCAGTCCATAAAACCGGTGAACAACTGGGCCGCCCTTTACGACTGCTAATCGGCAAGCCCGGGCTGGACGGCCACAGCAACGGCGCCGAACAAATCGCCGTGAAGGGCCGCGACGTCGGCTTTGAGATCGTCTACGAAGGCATTCGCCTGACGCCCAAACAAATTGCCCGGGCCGCGCAAGAGGAAGGTGTACATCTTATCGGCCTGTCGGTGCTCTCCGGCAGCCACCTGGAACTGGCCCAGGAGATCAGCGCCGAACTGGAACACATGGGCCTGGCCAAACTACCGGTGATTATTGGCGGCATCATCCCCGAAGACGACGCCAGGCAGCTTAAAGCGCAGGGTATTGCCGCCGTTTACACACCGAAAAATGTGGATATGAACGCGATCATGGCGGATATCGTCGACATCATCCGTCTCAATAACGGCCTGGAAGCCTTCGATCAGGATCGTTGATACCGTGTCGGAATCTCTGCCTGAGCCGGAACTACTCGCCGCATCGGTGGCCGCAGGAAATCGCCCGGCACTGGCCGCGGCACTGAATCTGCTGGATGACCAGCGCGCCGAGGCCCGCCGCATTGCCGCGCGTTTTCTCGGGCTACTGGCGCAACAGCGCCAGTCAGGGGCGTCACAGTTAATCGGCATAACCGGGCCACCAGGTAGCGGCAAATCCTCATTGACCTCCGCTTTGATCGCGGTGTGGCGAGGTCGGGGTTGCCGGGTCGGGGTGCTGGCGGTCGATCCCTCCAGCCCTGTCAGCGGCGGTGCACTGCTGGGAGATCGGCTGCGCATGAAAACCGGCATCGATGACGATGGCGTTTTTATCCGCTCGCTGGCGGGTCGCGGCGAGCATGGCGGCTTGAGCGCCGAGGTCTGGCCGATGTGCCTGGCCATGCTCGCCACGTTCGATATTATAGTTATCGAAACCGTGGGCGTAGGGCAAAGTGAAATCGATATTGCCGGTATGAGCGACACCACCTGCTTCGTGGCCCAACCAGGCTCCGGTGACAGCATCCAGTTTCTCAAAGCGGGCATCATGGAAATCCCCCATGTGCTGGTGGTCAACAAAGAGGATATGGGCGCTGCCGCGCGTAAAACCCTCTCAGACCTGCGCGCGGCCACCAGCCGTGAACAGGGCGACGGCGATGAGTGGTCCGTGCCGATACTATCGGTGAGCGCCACCCTGAGCACAGGTATTGAGGAACTGGTGGCGGTGTTCGATCGCCACCACGAATGGCTGGCGTCACGCCAACTGGTCGAGACGCGCCGGCGAGCATTCCAGGCCGGGTGGATCATTAAGCGACTGCGGCAGGAGTTCGGCAGTTTCGGCATCGAGCAACTGAGTGCTGCGAACGGCGGCCGCTATCGTTTAGACAGTGACGAGATTTCGCCTTTTGA
>CBDUUA010000135.1:0-6108 GCA_965370135.1 uncultured Cellvibrionales bacterium | reverse complement strand
CAAGCTATTTGCAATGTAGCGAGCAGGATTGAAAGCCCATGATTAAGCAGCGAACTCTGCGCAACGAAATCCGCGCCACTGGTGTGGGTTTGCATACAGGACAGAAAGTCTACCTGACACTAAAGCCGGCGGCACCCGATACCGGCATCGTATTTCGCCGGGTCGACCTCGACCCCGTGGTGGAAATCGAAGCGCGGGCTAAAAATGTGGGCGATACACGGCTCTCAACCGCGCTGGTCAAAGGCGATGTGAAGGTCTCCACTGTAGAGCATTTGCTTTCGGCGATGGCCGGCCTGGGCATCGATAACGCCTACGTTGAACTCAGCGCCCCGGAAGTGCCGATTATGGATGGCAG
The DNA here is from genome assembly GCA_965370135.1 of uncultured Cellvibrionales bacterium. Lineage (GTDB taxonomy): Bacteria > Pseudomonadota > Gammaproteobacteria > Pseudomonadales > JAHEGP01 > JAHEGP01. The sequence continues at coordinate 5,753 of CBDUUA010000135.1, read as the reverse complement.
TGCCGGTCCCTTCGTGTTCCTGATTCAATCGGCGGGCATCACCGAGCAAGATGCGGCCAAAAAGTTTATTCGTATCAAACGCGAGGTGACCGTTGAAAATGACGATAAAGTCGCCAGTTTCCTGCCGTTTGACGGTTTCAAAGTGGCCTTTACCATCGATTTCGATCACCCGGTGTTCAAGGGGCGCAAAGTCCATGCCGAGGTGGATTTCTCCAGTACCTCATTCGTCAAGGAGATCAGTCGCGCCCGCACTTTCGGTTTTATGCATGAGATCGAGTATTTGCGCTCCCAGGGCCTGGCCCAGGGTGGCAGTGTTGATAACGCTATCGTGGTGGATGAGTACCGTATCCTCAACGAAGACGGTTTGCGCTATGAGGATGAATTCGTCAAGCACAAGATTCTGGATGCCATAGGCGATTTATACCTGCTGGGCAACAGCCTTATCGGCGAGTTTCGCGCGGTAAAATCAGGGCACGCCTTGAATAATGCCGTACTACGAAAGCTGATTTCGGAGAAGGATGCCTGGGAGGTGGTGACCTTTGAAGACCCTCAGGACGCTCCCATTTCGTACGTAAGCCCTGTTTTGGCTGTCTAACAGTGCCCATTTCTGGTTTAATACGCCTCCCCGTTACCACAGCAAGCGGGGGTTTCTTGTCTATTAATTTAAAATTGTACAGTCTGGCCCACTATAGAAGGGGCTGGCGCTGAAGCCAGGTAGAAATTGATAACATGAAAATTATCGTATTCGAGCCGGAAAAACCTCGAGAGGTGCGCAACTTTAGCGTTCCGCGCAGGGCTTTGGTGGCGGTGACAGCCACTTTAATGACGTTACCGGTATTGCTCTTGCTTGGTGGTTTTACCCTGGCGCGTTATCTGGATGCAGCTATGGTGCCCTCCGAAGTGTTGGCGGTTTGGGAACAGCGACTGGAGCAACAGCAACAGCAGCTGGCGCAGGTTCAACTTGTCTCAGGCAGGGAACTGGAAGCCTTGACCGTGCGCATGGCGCAGCTGCAGGCGCGGCTGATTCGCCTCGACGCCCTGGGCGAGCGAGTAACCACCATAGCCAAACTCGATAGCAATGAATTTGATTTCAGTCAGCCCCCCGCCCTCGGTGGACCGAGTGCAGAAGGCCAGGGTGAGCCTTACGGCCCCCCCGAATTTATCAAGGTGCTGGATCAACTCGGGCAGCAGCTACAGGATCGCGAGCAGCAGCTTGACATCATGGCCGGCTTGCTGGTGAACCGCCAGTTGCAGGACGAAATTTCGGTGGCGGGACAGCCTGTTGTCAAAGGTTGGATGTCATCAAAATATGGCAACAGGACGGATCCCTTCAAGGGGCATCGGGCGTGGCACAACGGTGTTGATTTCGCGGGCCAGTTGGGTTCCGGCGTGGTTGCCGTTGCCTCCGGAGTAGTGACCTGGTCAGACAGCCGCAAGGGCTACGGTCTGATGGTTGAGATCAACCATGGTGGCGGTTATGTGACCCGCTATGCCCATAACAAGGACAACCTGGTCGCAGTCGGTGACGTGGTGAAAAAGGGGCAGCTTATTGCCAATATGGGCTCCAGTGGTCGCTCCACCGGCCCTCATGTTCACTTCGAAGTCTATCGCAACGGCAAGCCGGTAAATCCTGCTTTTTACATTGCTCGCGCCGGGGGATCATAAATCCCCTGGTCGGACTTGCCAATTTCCCCTCCTTCCGTTTTACTGTGCAGCCTTGGCCGTCGAGGTCAACGCGTGTGATGAAACATCCTCCTCTAAATATAGAAAACTAGATCTCGGATATGATTGGAAAACTCCTTAGAAAAGTCGTAGGCACTAAAAACGATCGTGAACTAAAGCGTATGGGCAAGATTGTTGTCCGCGTCAATGCCCTGGCCGATGAGGTGGCAGGGCTTGATGACGCCGCTTTACAGGCGAAAACCGCGGAGTTTCGCAGTCGCTACACCCAGGGCGAAACCCTGGACAAGCTGCTGCCGGAAGCCTTTGCCGTGTGCCGGGAAGCGAGTAGCCGGGTACTCGGCATGCGCCACTTCGACGTGCAGTTGATTGGCGGTATCACCCTGCACGAAGGCCGAATTGCTGAAATGCGCACAGGGGAGGGTAAGACCCTGGTGGCGACATTGCCGGCTTATCTCAATGCGCTGTCCGGAGACAGCGTCCACCTGGTCACAGTGAACGACTATCTGGCGCGCAGAGACGCTCGCTGGATGGGGCCACTGTATGAATTCCTGGGTCTCAAGGTTGGTTTTGTGGTGCCAAACCAGGAGCGGGAGGCCAAGAGGGAATCCTATGGCTGCGATATTATTTACGGCACCAACAATGAATTCGGCTTTGACTACCTGCGCGAAAATATGGCGCTGTCACTGGATGACCGGCAGCAAGGTAAGCTGGCTTTTGCCATTGTCGACGAAGTCGACTCAATCCTGATCGATGAGGCGCGGACCCCTCTTATTATTTCCGGGCCGGCGGAAGACAACTCCGAGATGTATCGTCGTATCAATCGTATGATTCCCGTTCTCAAAGCCCAAAAGGAAGCGGTCGAGGGGGAAGAAGATAGTGGCGAGGTCGGTCACTACACCATCGATGAGAAATCACGGCATATTGAACTGACCGAGGAAGGCCACCAACTGATTGAGGATTTGCTGACCAGGGAAGGTTTGCTGAAAGAGGGCGACAGCCTTTACGCGGCGACCAATCTGGCGCTCCTGCAGCACTCTCTTACCGCCCTGCGCGCGCGGGTAATGTTCCATCGCGATGTGGATTACATCGTGCAGGACGGGGAGGTCGTGTTGATTGACGAGCACACCGGCCGCACCATGCAGGGCCGGCGCCTGTCTGAGGGCTTGCACCAGGCGATCGAGGCTAAAGAGGGTGTGAACATTCAGTCTGAAAGCCAGACCCTGGCATCGACGACCTTCCAGAACTATTTTCGCATCTACCGCAAATTGGCGGGTATGACCGGCACCGCCGATACCGAGGCGCCGGAATTTCACCAGATCTATGGTCTCGATGTGGTGGTGATTCCCACCCATATGAAGGTGGTGCGCGAAGACCTGAACGACCTGATTTTCCTCAGCAAGGGGGAAAAGTTTGATGCCATCGTCGAGGATATCAAGTCCTGCCTGGATAAAAAGGCACCGGTGTTGGTGGGTACGGCGTCGATAGAAACCTCCGAGGAGCTGTCGGCACTACTGAATAAGCGCAAGGTCAAACACCAGGTATTGAACGCCAAATTTCACCTCAAGGAAGCTGAAATAATTGCCCAGGCGGGTCGTCCCGGCGCGGTTACCATCGCCACCAATATGGCGGGTCGAGGTACGGATATCGTGTTGGGTGGCAATCTTGAGGCCGAGCTGTCCCAGATCGAAGCTGCGTCGGATGCGGAAAAACAGGCCCTGAAAGATTCCTGGGAACAGCGTCACCAGACTGTCATTGACGCCGGTGGCCTGCATGTGCTGGGCACCGAACGCCACGAATCCAGGCGTATTGATAACCAGTTGCGTGGTCGGGCCGGGCGTCAAGGTGATCCGGGGCTGAGCCGTTTTTACCTGTCCCTTGAAGACAACCTGATGCGTATTTTTGCCTCGGATCGGGTCAAGGGCTTTATGCAAGCCCTGGGCATGGAGAAGGGTGAGGCTATCGAGCACCGCATGGTGACCAACGCCATTGAAAAAGCACAGCGCAAGGTCGAGGGGCGCAATTTCGATATTCGCAAGCAGTTGCTGGATTTTGATGACGTCGCCAATGACCAGCGGCAAATCATCTACCAACAGCGAGCCTACCTGTTGGAGGCCGAGGATGTGTCCGAGATGCTGGACGATATCCGGGTCGATGTGGTCAGCGCCGTTATCGATGATTTCGTGCCCCCGGGTAGCCTCTACGAGCAGTGGAGTATTGGCGATCTGGAGCGGCACCTGGTAGCGGAATTCGGTATTGAGCTGCCTGTCTCCCAATGGCTGGAACAGGACGAGTCCCTGCACGAAGAGCCGTTGCGGCGGAAAATCCAGGAGGCCGTGGAGCAGTCGTATCGAGATAAGTGCGAGCTGATCGGTGACGATATGCGCAACTTCGAGAAGCAAATCATGCTGCAAATTCTCGACCAGTTGTGGAAGGAACACCTGGCGACTATGGATCATCTGCGTCACGGCATTCATCTGCGCGCCTATGCCCAGAAAAACCCCAAGCAGGAATACAAGCGCGAGTCTTTTGCCTTGTTTGAGGAGATGTTGGATAGCTTCAAGCATCAAGTCGTGGGCTTTCTGTCCAAGGTACAGATCAAAATTGAGGATGCCGAGGTGCTGGAGCAGCGCCGACAGGAGGAAGCTGCCCGTCAGCAGCGGCAGGCGCAGATGCAGCACGAGCAGGTGTCAGCGTTGGCGCAAGGTGTTGCCGAGGCCGAGCCTGAAAAAGCAGCCGCCGCTCCTCCTGGCATGGCCCAGCCCTTCGTGCGCACAGAGCGCAAGGTGGGCCGCAATGAGCCCTGTCCCTGTGGCTCCGGCAAGAAATACAAGCAATGCCACGGTAAGCTGTAGTGGCGGTTGGCGTGGATACGCTGCCTGAGCTGACACCGGTAGCCGGTGTGCGCCTGGGTGTCACCAGTGCGGGTATTGTGACCCCGGGTCGAGCGGATGTGGTGGTCATTGAATTGTGCCCTGACGCGACAGTGGCGGCAGTATTCACCCGCAATGCCTTTTGTGCCGCGCCGGTCACGGTGGCCAGGCGCCATTGGTCAGAGGCTGCGCCGCGATTGCTACTTATCAACACCGGTAATGCCAATGCCGGTACTGGTGAGCAAGGTATTGCCGATGCCTTCGAGTGTTGTCGTAGCCTGGCCGAAGTAGCGGGCCTGTCGCCGCAGCAAGTACTGCCTTTTTCGACCGGCGTTATCGGTGAACCCTTGCCGGTGAGCACAATCTGCGAGGCCCTGCCCGCAGCCTTGCAGCAGCTATCGCCGTCAGCCTGGCGCGATGCGGCAAGCGGAATTCTCACTACCGACACGCGGCCCAAGGGCGCCAGCCGCCGGGTCGTGTTACCCCAGGGCGAGATTACTGTCACCGGTATCGCCAAGGGTGCAGGTATGATCAAGCCCAATATGGCGACCATGCTGGCCTATGTGGCTACTGACGCAGCGGTGGAACAGGCGGCTCTGCAGCAGTTGTTGGACCGTGCGGTGGAGCGCTCCTTCAATCGGATTACTGTCGATGGTGATACCTCTACCAACGATGCCGCGGTCTTGATCGCCAGTGGTCATAGTGGTATTTCCCTCACCGAAGATGATCCCGGCTGGCCTGATTTTGCCGATGCGGTGACTGCGGTCACTATCGAATTGGCCCAGGCCATCGTCAAGGACGGAGAGGGCGCCAGTAAATTCGTCGCTGTGGAAGTCACCGGGGGCGCCGATGCAGGGGAATGTTTGGCGGTCGCCTATACCGTGGCGGAATCACCCCTGGTGAAAACCGCATTATTTGCCAGTGACGCCAACTGGGGGCGTATCCTCGCAGCTGTTGGCCGCGCCGATATCCGCGAGCTGGATGTAGACCGGGTTCGCATCTGGATTAACCGGGTATTGGTGGCGGAAAACGGAGCCCGTGCCAGCAGTTACACCGAGCAGCAAGGCGCCGAGGCCATGGCCCCTGAGCATATCCACATGGTGATAGATTTGGGTCGGGGCAGTCACAGCGACACGGTCTGGACTACCGACCTATCCCATGACTATATCCGCATCAATGCCGAGTACCGAAGTTAGCGCC
>CBDUUA010000134.1:0-6113 GCA_965370135.1 uncultured Cellvibrionales bacterium | reverse complement strand
TAGTGCACGCGCTGAGCATTAACAGAGCCGGAATCAAGCCGAGCCATACTCTTAGTTTGATGGTTTTCATTTGAGTATCCTCCAGCTGTCTGGCCACCATCACATCGGTAGCGGCTATGGTACGAGTATCAGTTAACGGCAGATTTTTTACTGGACCATAGACGGAGCGAAAGCGAACCAAAAGCGAACGAAAACAGGAGCGAGTTCCTGACCTAAAATAAGCCAATAAATTCAATGGCTTGAAAGGATGGAGAAGGTTGTGGAGGGATTGTATTTTTTACAATTGCTTCGTTGTGAGTCCTGGTGATGGATGGCGCTCTGGATAAGAAGCCATAGAGCCCTTTTGCAATTTAAGGGAGGGGGTGGGGAAAGTCAGGTTCTCCGATGAGTAGATCAGTGACCGAAGGATATCGAAGGGCGTCTGCCCCCCTCTGTCAGCATATTTGCACCGACAGAGCCGTGCGGTGTGGTTTCAAATGCAGTTTCCTGCTGGTAAACTCGCACTTGTACTAGAATCGATGGCTGGAGCCTGACAATGAGCGCGGACTTCCGCTTGGGAGATTGGATTGTCAGGCCGCAGCGGCGCATCATCGAGCGCGGCGATAAGTCTATCCATATCAAGCCCAAGTCGATGGCTGTGTTTGAGTGCCTGGTGGCAGCAGAGGGCGCGCCGGTCTCACGCAATGAGTTGTTCGATGCGGTCTGGCCCGGCGGCGAGGTCTCCGATGACACCTTGACCAAGTGTGTCGTTGAAATGCGCAAGGCCTTTGGTGATACCGCTCGAGATCACCGGGTTATCGAAACCATTCCCAAGCTGGGCTTCCGTCTGCTCCTGCCGGTTGAAACGTTGGCAGAGGCGCCGCTGGCGGCGACTCAGTCAGCCCCGGAAAGTCAACGGCCTCGCCGCGGCGTGTGGCGTAAGCTCCGGTTGGCGGGGCTACTGCTGATTGCCGTGGTGCTCGCCCTGGGTCTGTTGCTGTCTATCGACCGCTCTCGCGTATGGTTGACCGAAGCCGGCGTCACCTTGTTGCTGAAGACAGCGGCGTTGCTCGCTCCCCACAGCCTTGAGCAGAAACCCGGCATTGCCGTACTGCCCTTTGTAAATATGAGTAGCGATGCGGAGAACGAGTATTTCAGCGATGGCATGTCGGAGGAGATTCTCAATGCGCTGGCCCGCAGCAATCGGCTACCGGTGGTCGCGCGTACCTCGTCGTTTCAATTCAAGGGTCAGGCCCGGGATATCAAGGAGATAGGGCGCTTGCTGGGTGTGACCCACGTGTTGGAAGGCAGTGTGCGCAAGGTGGGGGGGAGCATCCGCGTGACCACCCAATTAATAGACGCGGTTACCGGCGCCCATGTGTGGTCCGATGTCTATCAGAGGGAATTGAGCGACATCTTCATGCTGCAGAATGCCATTAGCAAAGACATTGTCGACCACATTGCCGTTGCCCTTGGCGATGAATTTGCCACGCCTCCGAACAATCTGCCGAGAGCGGAGCCTATGGCAGCTCGCCATACCGCTAATCTCGAGGCTTACGACCTGTACCTCAAGGGCATGCAGATGCTATCAAGTAACAACCCGATACCCATAGAGCAAGCGGCGGGCTATTTTAACAGGGCTATCGCCCTGGATGGGGAATATGCCGATGCCTGGGCAGCAAAGGGGCGAGCTCTGCACGTACTCGGCAGGCCGGGCTATGGCCACTCACATATCCCGGCTTCAGTGTATCCCGATGCCATCGCCCCCTATAGACGAGCACTGGAGATTGAGCCCGGGCACGCTTTCGCCACGGGGTGGCTGGGCGTGGCGCTAATACTCAATGACTTCAAATGGGCCGAGGGTATGCAACTGCTCAAGCAGTCTCTGGCCCGGAACCCCAATGACGCCGCTTTGCTGTCTGTGTATGGCATGTCTATGGAGAATCTGCGAATAGAGGGCTCGGACGAGGTTCTAGAGAGAGCCTTTCGCCTGGATCCATTCGGTATTGTGCCCATAATAATACGCGCCATCAGTCTGTTTCGAGACGGCCGATTATTGGATGCCCTGGCTATGGCGGAGACCAGTTTGATAGGAGACCGGGAGGGCTACGCACCCAATTATTATGCCGCCATGTTTCACCTGGCAGTCGGTCGGCTGGATGCTGCTGAAGAGCATCTTCGCAAGGCACGGATGGTGGCGCATCCTGTTAGCCTGGATCTTGATTTTTCGGAGAAGCTGATTGACTACCTTCGTGGCGAGGGCCTGCTGCCGTGGGCGGAGCTATGGGAGCGGGTGCAAACGGAGCGTTTGAGCAACCTGGTGTATATCGGCTCGGTGGTCGAGTGGGAAGATGAAAAAGCGATGGTGGCGGCGTTCGATATTGCCATTGAGCAGCGACATGCTGAAGTCATTGGGATTTTATTTGGCCCCAAACCGCCGCTGATACCGGCAGCGGACTGGCGCCGCATGAAGGACGTCACCGGTGTAACGCAGTATCAGTCGAGCCGCTAGTGGGTGCTACTCACTAGCCCTCCCGCCCGCCAAATAATAACCTAAGGTTAAACAAATTCTTTTTCACCCAATAATCTAGTGCAGAATCAATGGCATTCTGGCATGTCCAGGTGGCGGAGGGATTGCAATTTTAGACAACCGTTCCGTTTCGAAACCTGGTGATTGATGGTGCTCTGGATAAAGGCCCGGTACTCATCATCACCGACAGCCTCCTCGACATGATAAACTGCGTGCCGATAGACCACCGATAACCAATTATTTTTTCGCGCTGGCGCTGGCGGTGCCGGCGACAACCGAAAAGGGCTTGATATGAAAGGCATTATTCTAGCGGGTGGCTCCGGAACCCGGCTTTACCCGATCACGCGCTCGGTGAGCAAGCAACTGATGCCCGTGTACGATAAGCCCATGATCTATTATCCCTTATCGACGCTAATGCTGGCCGGTATCAGCGAGATTTTAATTATATCGACACCACTTGACCTGCCCAATTTCCAGCGTTTGCTTGGCGACGGCAGTCAAATTGGCCTGGATTTACATTATGCGAGCCAGCCCGAACCCGAGGGTCTGGCGCAGGCCTTTATTATCGGGCGCTCCTTTATTGGCGACGCACCCTGCTGCTTGATTCTGGGTGACAATATTTTCTATGGCCATGGTCTTGGAATAGACCTGGTCAAGGCCGCAAACAATGCCAGCGGTGCCATCATCTTTGCCTACCGGGTCCGTGATCCAGAGCGTTACGGTGTGGTGGAGTTCGACGATAGCGGCCGCGCCCTCTCCATAGAGGAAAAACCTGCAAAACCCCGCTCTCACTTTGCGGTGACTGGCTTGTATTTCTACGATAATAGCGTGGTCGATCTCGCAGCAGGGCTCAAGCCCTCAGCGCGAGGAGAACTGGAAATAACCGATATCAACAATATCTATCTCCGCTCCGGTAACTTGCAGGTTGAAACCATGGGGCGCGGTTGCGCCTGGCTCGATACCGGCACCCATGAATCACTGTTGCAGGCGGCCCTGTTCGTAGAAACCGTCGAGCAGCGGCAGGGCCTCAAGATTGCCTGCATTGAAGAAATCGCTTATCGCAGAGGCTATATCGACGCAGAGCAATTGTCGCGCCTGGCGCAACCACTGAGAGGCAACGGCTACGGTCGTTACCTGATGGAAATTCTTGATGAGTAACTCTCAATGAGAAATATTTGATGAGTAACAACAGCAATTTGAAAATCACAGCGACCCGCATTCCTGAAGTGCTGCTGGTTGAGCCGCAGGTGTTTGGTGATTCGAGGGGCTATTTTTTTGAGTCCTGGCACGGGCAGAAATATGCCGAGCTGGGCTTGACCGCGTCCTTTGTCCAGGACAACCAGTCCCGCTCCCATAAGGGCGTACTGCGCGGCCTGCACTACCAGTTGCAGCAGCCCCAGGGCAAGCTGGTCAGTGTGCTGTCCGGCAGTGTCTTTGATGTCGCTGTGGATATTCGCCTGGGTTCTCCCACATTTGGCCAGTGGGTGGGCGTTGAGTTGAGCGCTGAAAATCACCATCAGTTGTATATTCCCCCGGGCTTTGCCCATGGCTTTTGCGTGCTGACTGCCAGTGCCGATTTTTATTACAAGTGTACGGATTACTACGCGCCGGAGCACGAGCACGGCATTCTATGGAATGACCCGGATATCGGCATCCGCTGGCCTGGCAATACGTTCAATGTGTCGGACAAAGATAGCAAGAATCGCAAGCTGGCAGAGCTGCGGGATTATCTGCCGAGCTACCAGGCCCCGTCATGAAAATATTGGTGACGGGAGTTACCGGCCAGTTGGGCTGCGAAACGGCCATCGCCCTCAAGGGGCGGGACATTGATGTGCGGGGGATTTCCCGCGCGGAGGTCGATTTTTCCAGACCGGATCAGGTCGAGAGCTATTTCGCGGGACAAAAGGCAGATTGGGTGATCAACTGTGCGGCCTACACCCAGGTAGACAAAGCAGAGTCGGACGCAGAATTGGCATTTTTGGTCAATCGCGACAGTGCGGCGGCGGTAGCAAAAGGCGTCAAAAAAGCCGGTGGCCGATTGCTGCATGTATCGACAGACTTTATTTTTGCGGGTGATGCGTCCCGGCCCTACCAGGAAGGTGACAGGGCCGGCCCGTTGGGCATCTACGGTCAGTCAAAATGGGAAGGCGAGCAGCGGGTTAGGGAGGTGCTGGAACATGCCATCATCCTCAGAACCGGCTGGGTGTACGGAGTCCACGGTCAAAATTTCGTCAAGACCATATTGAGACTGGCCGCCGAGCGTGAAGAGTTGCGAGTTATCGATGACCAGGTGGGGTCGCCTTCAAATACCGGCGATATCGCTGCCGCCATGTGGGCGCTGATAGGCGTCGATGCCAGCGGAACCTATCATTTTAGCAATGAAGGGGTGGCTTCCTGGTTCGATTTTGCCGAGGCAATTGTCGAGTATGCCAAGCAGTACGGCTGGGCGGTGAAGGCGAGTCAGGTCACCCCTATCCCGACCGAGGCCTATCCCACGCCTGCCGCCCGACCGGCATACTCGGTCTTGAGTAAAAAGAAAATTCGTGCCGAGCTGGATTATGCGATTGCGCACTGGCGGCAAGGCTTGCAGAAAATGCTCCGTGAACTTCAGAGGATAGAGGCGCAGTGAGAAAGATATTGGTAACAGGCGGGGCGGGTTTTATCGGCTCGAATTTTATTCGCTATTGGTTGCAGGCGCATCCGCAAGATCAGCTGATCAACTTCGATGCCTTGACCTATGCCGGCAACCTGGAAAGCCTCGAGGATCTCCACCAGCTGCCGCGCTACCATTTTGTTCGCGGTGATATTTGTGATGCGGCACTGTTGGACAAGGTGTTTCCTGAACAGCAAATCGATACTGTGGTCCATTTTGCGGCTGAGTCCCATGTCGATCGCTCCATCCACAGCCCGGATGCCTTTGTGCAAACCAATATTCACGGTACCTATGCCCTGTTGGAGGCGGCAAAAAAATATTGGTCAGGGGACACTACCTCCTGTCGTTTTCTGCATGTCTCCACCGACGAGGTCTACGGTTCACTCGGGCCAGACGATGCGCCCTTCGCGGAGACCACCCCCTACGCCCCAAACAGTCCCTATTCGGCATCGAAAGCATCGTCTGACCACCTGGTCAGGGCGTATTTCCACACCTACGGCCTGCCGGTGCTGACCACCAACTGCTCGAATAACTACGGCCCCTATCAATTTCCGGAAAAACTGATCCCGCTGGTGATCAGTAACGCTATGGACGGAAAACCGATACCGGTCTATGGCGATGGGCGCAATATTCGCGATTGGCTTTATGTCGACGATCATTGCAGTGGTATCGACGCGGTGTTGCAGCAGGGCCGCACGGGGGAAACCTACAATATCGGCGGCTGCAATGAATGGCAGAATATCGACATCGTTACCAGCATTTGTGATTATCTGGATACCGAGGATGCAGTGAGTCGACCGCGGCGGGAATTGATCACCTATGTGAAAGATCGACCGGGGCACGACCGGCGCTATGCGATCGATGCCGGCAAAATGTTGCAGGAGTTCGGTTGGCGTCCGGCGCATCACTTTGAGCAGGCAATTGGCAGTACCATTGAATGGTATCGCTCAA
>CBDUUA010000133.1:0-6168 GCA_965370135.1 uncultured Cellvibrionales bacterium | reverse complement strand
GTGCCGAGGCAACCCTGGCGGGAATTGAACTGCATCATATCATCAGAAAAGGGCAGCTCAATTTGGAGGAAGCCACCCCATTTGAGCAATTCTACGCACTCGCAGGATAAGTGTGTTCGGAGGATAGATTCGCCTGGATAAATACGGCTATCTCATCTGGATGCGACAGAACCAAAAACGCCTATGGTTCGTTATAGGCAGGAAGACTCTGAAGGCGACTGTCTTCCACATGCCCCCCGATCGTAAAGTGGTACAGGACCTGATATTGCTGATCAGCCAAGCCAATCAACTCATGTACCGGATCATCAAAAAAACAGCCAATACCCGTGCCCCGCAGACCAATACTTTCAGCTTCTAAATAGAGGACTTGCCCAATCAATCCGCACTCCCAGTAAAGCTGCGGGTAAGCCCAGGGGCCAAGGTGCTGTAAAACATCGTCAAACCGAGTCAGCATTGCAATACAAAAACAGCCGTCAGCGGCTATTTCTTGTCCGCAACTTAGTTGCCGCGATATTTGGCGTGCATCTCCACCGAGCAGTTGAAACAATGAAATCTCCGCTGGACAAGCCTCAGGTTTAAGCCAACTAAAATCTCCTCTTAACTGTCGTTTTAAATCCTCTAGATGGTCATTCGCTCTAACTAATAGATAGAGCCCCGGCTCCAAACCGGTCACCCTGTGAATGAAAAACAACATATGCACCTGAGGTTTTCCACTCAGCGCGGCATAAGGAATATCTATATGCTGGGGCAGAAGTCGACTTAACAGCGTGTAAAACTGAAAATCCGCTATTGGGGTTTCGCCATCCATAGCTAGTGCACTGCGTCGCTGTTGAATGATCTGCTGTGCCGATAAGGCAGCTGCTGAGTTGACAGTCTGCTTAGATAGTAGTTTGAGCGCTTTCCTAGATGTCTTGCTGATATCAACTGTTCTGCTGGTGGTAAGGGGTTTTTCACAGGCCCTCGCGACCTCATTAATAATCGGCCATGCGACATGGTCCTCGCTTAAGCTGTTGGCTTCCCCATACCAGGTTAAGTGGCTCATTTCGTCGATCGCTTGGGCAGCTGATATCGTCATCTCTGAAATCCCCCCGGATGATATTGCCAATAAGCAATCCGGATGTTCTGTACCCGGCAAATAATCGTCCTTGAGCCCCAGTATTTTTCTCAACTGCTCCTGTGAGAGCTCATTCAGCAAATCACATCGCCAGCCGCTCGACGAAGCCGCCAAACAAACAGCTGCTATTGCATGACCAACATCGAGATGACAGTAACGAAAAGCGCGCTCACCATATTTCCACGACTCTCGCCAATAAATGCTACTAAGCCCAATAAAAAACACATCAGCAGGACAAGTTTTAGTCAGGGAGTGCCACAATGCCTCAGGAAGTTCACATCGTTTTTCCAAACCATGTTCAAGCGCGGTGTAATGAAACAGATTCGCGCTTGTACTCAGACCGTCGATGGCTCCACATAATAGATAACCCTCAGTTGGATGCAGATTTCCGCTGGATGGATTTACACGCAATGGCCACAGAGAATCTCCCGCCTGCTTCCAGGCAGACAAAGCCAGGCTATTTCGTAAAAGGCTAGCGACAGTTTGCACATTAACGGGCTGAGGCGGCAGGTCATCATAAAAAAGTCTACTGTAGTCTGGAGGATAGTCTTGGGGGCTATCCTGCAATTGATCTGCAGAAACCTTCTGTAAATCGCCCGGAGAGTTCACCGCTGCATTCAGCGGTAGCCGTATAAATTGAGTACCCGTATAACGACGAAATGGATTTGGCTGATTAGACCAATCCAAAATATCCGGCCCGGTGGAATAACACTCAAATCGGTGTTTAGTCTGCTGGTGATAATTACGTACCGCTTCCAGGTTGGAGAGCTTGCAATCCATTTCGTTTACTCAATGATAAAATCAGCGTTTTCCGACAGCATGGGCACCGCTTATTGTTCAAATTGGGGTGCCTATCATAATTCAAGGCAGGCTGATGCGACAGAACCGGTAATAGCACCAGCACTGCTTGCTGCCTAAACCTGCACCAGCCTGAAAAACCTATACCAGCCCCGCCGGATCCAATAACTCCCGCAAGGTCTTTTCATCAATCTCAGTCATCTCCAGTGCCACGTCGAGAATCGGCCGTTTCTGTTGGTAAGCGCACTTGGCGATAGCCGCCGCCTGGTTGTATCCAATTTCGCTGTTTAGGGCGGTCACCAGGATCGGGTTGCTCGTCAGCGTTGCCTCAAGGGTATCGGTGTTGAGGGTGAAGTCTTTAATGCACTTTTCAGTCAGTGCCTCACAGCTGGCGCTCAGTAAGGCAATGCTTTGCAGTAGATTAGTGGCAATCACAGGCAGCATCACATTGAGCTGGAAATTGCCGGACTGCCCGGCCACGGTAATGGTGGTGTGGTTGCCCATCACCTGCGCCGCTGCCATCGCCACCGCCTCGGGAATTACCGGGTTGACCTTGCCGGGCATAATACTGCTGCCCGGTTGCAGGGCGGTCAGTTGAATTTCACCGAGGCCAGATAAGGGCCCGCTGTTCATCCAGCGCAGGTCATTGGCGATTTTCATCAGTGCTGCGGCCAGAGTATTGAGTTGCCCTGACAGTTCCAGCGCCGTGTCCTGGCTACTGATCGCGGTAAATAAATTATCGGCGGGGACAAAGTCGCTGCCAGTCAGTGCCGACAGCTGCTGGCAAAACAGCTCAGAAAAATTATCCGGCGCATTAATGCCGGTGCCCACCGCCGTGCCGCCCTGGGCCAGCTGCCGCAGCCGTTGGCGGCTGTCATTGATGCGCTGCTCGGCGAGCAGCAGTTGCCCGCGCCAGCCCGACAACTCCTGCGCCAGGCTAATCGGCATGGCGTCCATCAGGTGGGTGCGCCCGGTTTTGATCTTGCCCGCCAGTGCCTGCTCGCGCTCAGCAAGAGCACTCTGCAACTGCTTGAGTGTCGGCAGCAACTGCTCGTGCAGTGACAACTCGGCACTGACATGAATTGCCGTAGGGATGACATCATTACTGCTCTGGCTGCAATTCACATGGTCGTTGGGATGCACCGGCTGTTGCAGCTGCTCAGTGGCCAGCGCGGCGATGACCTCATTGGCGTTCATATTACTGCTAGTACCGGAGCCGGTCTGGAACACATCCACTGGAAATTGCTCAGCGAAATTTCCGGCGGCAATGGTCAGTGCCGCTTCACTGATCGCCGCGGCAATAGCGTCATCGAGTGCCCCCAGCTCGCTATTGGTCCTGGCAGCAGCCGCCTTGATCAGGCCCAGGCTGCGAATAAACCGCGTCGGCATAGGCTGGCCGCCAATACTGAAATTATTCACCGCGCGCTGCGTTTGGGCACCAAAGCGCGCGTCAGCCGGGACTTCAACACTGCCCATGCTGTCTTGTTCTTGGCGAGTTTTATCCTTCATGGCAAAGTCTCACTCTGCGATACAATACGGTCGAGCACATAACGCAGTACCCCACCGGCACGGTAGTAGTCGATTTCCACCGCGGTATCGAGCCGCGATTGCAATTCAAAACGGTGGCTCTCACCGTTTGGATAATGGATAACCGCGACAAAGCGTTGCCTGGTCGACAGTGGCTGGTCCAGGCCGAGGATGTCCACCGTTTCGTCACCGGTCAGTTGCAGGCTTTTGCGCGTATCGCCGGGCAAAAACTGCAGCGGTAGTACGCCCATGCCCACCAGGTTAGAGCGATGGATACGTTCAAAGCTTTCGACAATGACGGCCTTGACGCCTAATAGCAGCGTGCCCTTGGCGGCCCAGTCGCGGCTGGAACCGGTGCCGTATTCCTTGCCGGCGATAATCACTGTATCGGTGTTACGCGCCTGGTATTGCATCGCTGCATCGTAAATAAACTGTCGCTCTTGTTCGCCGCGCAGGCGTGTATAGCCGCCTTCAATTTCCGGCGTCATTTCATTGCGGATACGGATATTGCCGAAGGTGCCACGCATCATGATTTCATGGTTGCCCCGACGCGAACCGTAGGAATTAAAATCTTTATCGGTCACTCCGTTTTCGCGCAAAAACTGCGCCGCCGGGCTGTCAGCGGGGATCGCTCCCGCGGGAGAAATATGGTCGGTAGTCACCGAGTCACCCAGCAGGGCGAGAATCGCGGCGCCACTGATATTTTCGGCGTTGCCGGCATACTGCGCCTCAAAGAAAGGCGGCAACTGAATGTAGGTGGAGTCGGCGGAGAAACTGAAGGTCGCCCCGGTACCCGTGTCGATAGCGCGCCAGCTGTCATCACCCGTGAACACCGCGCTGTATTGTTGCTTAAACATGTCTTTGTTAATCAACTGTACCAACTCGGCAATTTCGGCATTGCTGGGCCAGATGTCTTTCAGGTAGACGGGATTACCGTCGTGGTCTTTCCCCAGCGGATCCTGGCTCAGGTCAATACGGGTGGTACCGGCCAAGGCATAGGCCACCACCAGCGGCGGTGAGGCCAACCAGTTGGCTTGCACCAGCGGATGAATCCGGCCCTCAAAATTGCGGTTGCCGGATAACACCGATGACACCACCAGGTCATTGTCCTTGATGGTTTGGTTGACGGCCTCGGGCAGGGGGCCGGAGTTTCCGATACAGGTGGTGCAGCCATAGCCCACCAGGTTAAAACCCAGCTCATCCAGCGATTGCTGTAAGCCGGCTTTGACCAGGTAATCGGTGACCACCTTGGAGCCCGGTGCCAGCGAGGATTTAACCCAGGGTTTACGTTGCAGGCCACGAGCTAAGGCTTTTTGTGCCACTAGCCCGGCGCCGAGCATCACCGCCGGATTGGAGGTGTTGGTGCAGGAGGTGATCGCCGCAATCACCACATCGCCGTGGTGCATGGCCTGGTCACATCCGGCAAGGGGATAGTCGCTGTCAAACTGGCCGGCCTTACCCTGCAGTTCAATGAATTGGTCGATGGCTGTGTGCAGGTCTTTAACCGCCACCCGATCCTGGGGACGCTTGGGACCCGCCAGGTTCGGCTCGACGGTAGCCATATCGAGGTGGAGGGTAGCGGCAAAATCCGGTATCTGGTAATCCTTGCCGCGCCACATACCCTGGGCTTTGCAATAGGCCTCTACCAGGGCGATGGCGTTGTCATCGCGGCCGCTTAAGCGCATGTAGTTGAGGCTTTGTTCATCGATAGGGAAGAAGCCGCAGGTGGCACCGTACTCCGGTGCCATATTGGCAATAGTGGCGCGGTCTGAAAGCGGCAGCTGGTCGAGACCGCTGCCAAAAAATTCAACAAATTTACCGACCACACCGTGATCACGCAGCATCTGCACGACCCTCAGTACCAGGTCGGTGGCGGTAATACCTTCTGGCAGATCACCGGTCAGCTCAAAGCCCACCACATCGGGGATGAGCATCGAGATCGGCTGACCGAGCATGGCCGCCTCCGCCTCAATGCCGCCGACGCCCCAGCCCAGCACACCGAGGCCATTGATCATGGTGGTATGGCTGTCGGTGCCGACCAGGGTATCGGGGTAAGCCAGGTCACCGTCAGTCCAGACAGCCCGCGCCAGATACTCCAGGTTCACCTGGTGGCAGATACCGGTCCCCGGAGGCACCACACTGAAATTATCAAAGGCCCCCTGGCCCCATTTCAAAAACTGGTAGCGTTCGAGATTGCGTTGCATCTCCATAGCCACGTTGGCTTCAAAGGCCGCATCGGAGCCAAACTCATCAATACTGACCGAATGATCAATCACCAGGTCCACCGGCGACAGCGGGTTAATCGCCTGCGGGTCAAGACCCTGCTTAACCAGCGCCGCGCGCATGGCGGCTAGGTCGACCACCGCGGGCACTCCGGTAAAATCCTGCATCAACACCCGTGCCGGGTGGTAGGCAATTTCCTGCGCGTTGGCTTTACCCGCGCTGTTGGCCAGGGCTTCGATATCCTCGCGGCTACAGCTCAGGCCATCTTCGTGACGCAGTAAATTTTCCAGCAGGATTTTAGTGGAGATCGGTAAGCGGCCAACGCCAGCGTGCCCGGCCAGTTCACCACCCTCGAGATCAAAGTAAGTCCAGCTCTTGCCGTTAACGGCGAGGGTGGATTGCGTGTTGAAACTGTTGTCGGAACCAGACATGGATTACGTCCTTATCATCGATGCGTGAGGATTTCAGCTTACGAGATGAGGGAAAGGGGGGCAAGGGATAGCCTT
>CBDUUA010000132.1:0-6181 GCA_965370135.1 uncultured Cellvibrionales bacterium | reverse complement strand
GGTACACGGTTGGCACGATGAAATCGTACCGGTGGCTAATGCGATTCGCTGGTGTCGGCGCCACAGCTTGCCGCTACTGTTGCTGGATAGCGATCATCGGCTGATGTCAGAGCTGGACACAATCTGTCGCCAGTTTGGCCAATTTCTCGATCGCGTTGCCGCCACATGTTGCAGCTGATCCAATCCAGCCGCAGCGAACAGTTGCTGGATCAACTGGCGACACGCCTGACCGAGGCCGGGCAGCGCGGTTCGGTGTTGGCGGCGCAGACGGTGCTGGTGCAAAGCCAGGGTATGCGGCAGTATCTGACCCTCGAACTGGCGCGTCGCAAGGGTATTGTGGCGAATCTCGAGTCGCCGATGCCGGCGGCCTTTCTCTGGCAGGTCTGCCGCCAGGTCATGGGCGCGGAGCTAGCCGATCATTCAGCCTTTGATAAAGACGCGCTGTGTTGGCGCATCATGGCCTTGTTGCCGGGTTTGCTCGGGCAAGCAGTCTTCGAACCCCTGCGGGATTATCTTGCCGGTCACCAGCAGGAACAATTGCAACGCTATCAACTGGCCTTCCGCATAGCCGATGTGTTCGACCAATACCTGGTCTATCGGCCCGATTGGATTCTCGCCTGGGAGCGCGGTGGTGGCGACCAGTTGCCGCCGGAGCAGGCCTGGCAGCCGGTGCTCTGGCGTGCACTGGTGCAGGACATTTGTGCTGGTGCTGGTGCTAGTGAAGGTAGCGGCGGTGACGGCGGGCAGGCTATGCACCGGGCCAATATTCACGAGCAAGTGCGACAGCGCCTGTTGCGGGGCGAGATCCAGGGTGCGAGCTTGCCCGGCTACGTCGCCGTTTTTGGTCTGTCCAGCTTGCCGCCACAACAACTGGATCTGCTGGCGGCGCTGGCGGAAGTGTGCCCGGTTGATATTTATGCACTGAATCCCTGCGAGCACTACTGGGGCGATATTGTGTCGGAAAAGGCCCTGGCCCGGCGCCGCGCCATCGGCAAAGTCGCGGCAAAGGCAGCGGGCGATGATTACTTCCAGGTCGGCAATCCGCTACTGGCGTCATGGGGTGACCAGGGGCGGGAGTTCTTCGATTTACTGGTCGAGCGCGATGTGCCGGTGGTGGACTGCTTTGAACCGCCGCTGGGCCACACCCTGTTACAGGCCATGCAGCAGCAAATCCTGCAATTGCAGAGCCCCGGCGGCACGGATTCGACGGGCCAGGATGACACTGGCCAGCAGGAGATGGTCAATAAGTTTGTGCTCTGCCCGACAGACCATTCGCTACAGGTGCACAGCTGTCACAGCCCCATGCGCGAGGTCGAAGTGTTGCGCGATCAGCTGCTTGCCATGTTTCAGGCCGACGCCGAATTGCGAACCCGGGATGTGGTGGTCATGGTGCCGGATATCGCCGCCTATGCGCCCTATGTGCACGCCGTATTCAGCCAGCGGGGAGATGATACCCCGCGCCTGCGCTATAGCATTTCCGATCGCAGCATGGTTGCCGAAACCCCCTTGCTGCGCAGCTTTATGGCGCTGGTGGATCTACCGAGATCGCGCTTTAGCGCGCCGGAAATCATCGACCTGCTCGAGGTGCCCGCCATTGCCCGCCGCTTCGGTTTTGCCCCGGCTGAGGTCAATCGCATCAGTCACTGGATTGAATACAGTGGTATTCGCTGGGCCTGGGATGGTGAGGACAAGCAGCAGCTGGGCTTGCCAGCGGACACCGGCAATACCTGGCGGTTTGGCCTCGACCGCCTTTTCCTGGGCTACGCGATGCGGGCCGAGGACGGTCTCTACCAGTCTATTTTACCCTGCGACGAAGTGGATTCGAGTAGTGGCGAACTGCTCGGGCGGCTGCAGCAATTTCTCGAACGACTGCGGGTTTGGCGGCGGACATTCCAGGCTGAGCACAGCTGGCCGGCGTGGTGCGGCTTGCTCAATCAATGTCTCGACCAACTGTTCGATCCGGTAGAGGAGGAAGTCATCGCGCTCGATGGCTTGCGACAAGCCATCGCCGGCCTGCTCGATGAAGACGCCGTCGCTTGCCTCGACGAAGCCATCGGCCCGGCGCTGTTGCGCAGTTTGTTACAGCAGTGTCTCGATCAATCCGGCAGCAGTTTCGGCTTCCTCGCGGGGGGCATCAGTTTTTGCAGCCTGATGCCGATGCGCAGTATCCCTTTCAAGGTGGTTTGCATTCTCGGTATGAACGACCAGCAATTCCCGCGCCAGCAGTCGGTGCCAGGCTTCGACCTGGTGGCCACCGATATGCCCAGGCGCGGCGATCGCAATCGCCGCAGTGATGATCGCTACCAGATGCTAGAGGCGCTGTTGTCCGCCAGGGATCGCTTGATGATCAGCTATGTCGGCCGCGATGTGCTGGACAACAGCGACAAGGTCGCCTCGGTGGTATTGAGCGAGTTGCTGGATTACTGCCAGCAGAGTGTCATCTGTGAGGGCGACGGCCAGCTCGATGCGGTTGACGCCCAGGCGCGAGTGCTCAAGCGATTGCTGACGCAGCACTATCTGCAGCCATTCGACCCGCGCTATTTCCAGGCCGGGGTCTCGCCGTGGTTCAGTTTTTCGGGGGAGTATTTTGCGGCGGCGGCCCCCGGGGCTATCCCCGCTGAGTCCGGCTGGCGGCATCAATCCCTGCCTCCCGAGCCCGTAATTGTGCGCCGAATTCAGCTGGACAGCTTGCTGGCCTTTGTCGCCAATCCCTGTAAAACATTCCTGCGACAGCGGCTTGGGGTGACCCTGGATATCCGCAATGAGGAGTTGTCCGATACCGAAGTCTTGCAGCTGGACGGACTGGAGCGATTCCAACTGGCGCAGGATGCCGTGGCCAGTCAATTGCAGGGCGTGGCGCAGTGGGATTGGCAACAGCTCTGTCGCGCCTCGGGGGTGGCGCCACTGGGTACGCCGGGGCAAGCCGCGCTGGCAACGGTATGGTCGTCGGCGGATGAGATCAGCCAGGCGATACAGCCCTTGCTGACAACGGAACCCCGTTTTATTCATCTGGCCCTGGATATCGGTGACTATCGAATAGAGGGCGAACTCGGGCCGCTGGTCGGTGACTGCTTGCTGAGCTGGCGCACCGGCAAATACCTGGGTAAACAAACCTTGCAGCAGTGGCTGCGCCACAACCTGGCCAATGCGGGTGGCGAGTCGATTCGCACCCGCTTTGTGGGCACCGATGGTGAATACGGGTTTGAGCCCCTCGCCACCGACACCGCCAGGCAATGGTTGCATACCCTGCTGCAGTGGTATGTGGTGGGCCAGCAGCGAGCCTTGCCGCTGTTTCCCGAAACTGCCTGGAGGTGGTTGGAGGCAAGGGCCGGCAACAACCCCGACGGCGCTATGGACAAGGCCCGGCAGGCATGGGACGGCAATCAGCGTGTGCCGGGGGAAGGCGGGGATGCCTATTTCAGTCGCTTTTATAGCGGATGTAGCTGGTCCGACGTCATCGGCGAGGAATTCGAGCTTCTCGCTTTTGAATTGCTCGAGCCCGCACGCATTGCACGGCGGAGTAAGAAATGACTGCCCAGCCGCTGGATGCCCAGTCCTTTCCCCTGAGCGGGATGCGCCTTATCGAGGCCAGTGCCGGTACCGGTAAGACCTATACCATCGCCAATCTTTACCTGCGCCTGTTGTTGGGGGCAGGGCGGGAGCGCCCCCTGAGTGTCGACCAGATACTGGTGGTGACCTTTACCATTGCCGCGACCGAGGAGCTTCGCGAGCGGGTGCGCCGGCGCATTGTCACCGCCCAGCATGATGTTGAGGCGGGCAGATCGGAAGACGGTTTTATTGCCGGCCTGATCGCCCAGTTGCCGGATGTTCAGGCTGCCTGCGGCTTGCTGGATGCAGCCCGGCGACAAATGGACGAGGCGGCGATTTACACCATACACGGCTTCTGTCACCGCGCGCTGGCGGACAATGCCTTTGAAAGCGGCCTCGGCTTCGATCTGGACATGGTGCTCGATGAGACCGTGTTGTTGCAGCAGGCGGCGGAGGATTTCTGGCGCCGGCAGATTGCCAGTCTGGATGCCGATAGTTTCGAGTTGCTGCCTGCCGGCTGGAAATCCCCTGAGTCCCTGTTGAAAAAAATTACCCCCTTCCTGGGCAAGCAGCGAGTCGTATTTGAGCCCGAAGTTGACTGGTGCGCGGGGGATGGCGCTAAACTGCGAGCAGCGGTAGACCGACTCAAGCAGCTTTGGCTTGACGGTGAGGTGAGCAAACTACTGCTGGATACGCGCTTTAAGGGGCGCGCTAAACCGGGCAATATTGAGCGCATTCAGGCGATGGAAAATTTTTGTCGATCCGCTGCATTGATATTTGACTCGGGCAAAAAGGATTCATTCGAGCTGTGGGCGCCCGAGTCTATTGCCAAAGCCATGCCAAAAGCGCAGGCCGCGCCCCGGCACCCTGTGTTCGCACTCTGTGAGCAGCTTGCGGTCGACCTTGGCCGAGCCAAAGAAAGCCTGCCTATCTATTTGCTACGCCAGGGTATCGAGCAAATCGGCGAGTCGATGGCGGTGGCCAAGCAGGAGCTGGGGCAGCTGTCGGCGGATGATCTGCTCACCCATCTGGGGCGTGCCCTCGACCGCCCTGGCAGCGGCGAGCGGCTGGCGCAGCGGGTGGCCGATCGCTTCCCGGTGGTGATGGTCGATGAATTCCAGGATACCGACGGTCTGCAATACCACATCTTTGACTCGATCTATGGCCGCCGCAGCGACTGTGGCTGGATCATGATCGGCGACCCGAAACAGGCCATTTACAAATTTCGCGGCGCCGATGTCTTTACCTATATTCACGCCCGCCGCCAGGTTGCCGGGCAGCTCGACGGCTTGTTCAGTCTGGATACCAATTGGCGTTCCAGCAGCGCTATGGTCAATGCGGTCAATCAGCTGTTCGAGGCAGCTGAGGGGCGGAACCCCGGGCAGGGCGCGTTTCTCTATCCTGAGGACATTCCCTTCCATCCGGTGAAAGCGTCGCCGACTGCGGATGATCGCGCCTTGTTGATTAACGGCCGACCGCCTGCTCCGCTGACGTTTATGGTTTGTCGCGCTGATAACGACAAGGGGACCTTGACCAGCTCCCGGGCGCGAGAGCTGCTGGCTCAGAAAACCGCAGCGGAAGTCGTGGCGCTGCTGAACGGCGCCACCGATGGTGAGGTGGTGCTGGCAGGCCGGCCCTTGGCGCCGGGTGATATCGCCATCCTGGTGCGCGAGCGCATGGAGGCGACTGCGGTGAAGCAGGCGTTGGCAGAGCGCGGCGTCAACAGCGTGTTTCTCAGCCGGGCGAGTGTGTTCGACGCGCCGGTGGCGCAGGATCTTTATCACCTGTTACAGGCGGTGATGTATCCGGCCAATGAGCGCAAACTGCGCAGTGCACTGGCGACATCCCTGCTGGGGGTTTCCCTGCAAGACATTGCCCGCCTGGACGATGACCTGGCGACCCTGCAGGCGGTGCTCGATGAATTTGACGGCTATCACCGCCAATGCCTGCGCCACGGCGTGTTGTCGATGTTGCGGCAGTTGATGGCCCGTCGCGATATTCCCGCCAGGCTGCTGGCGCAGCCAGACGGCCAGCGCAGTCTCACGGATTTGCGGCATTTGGGCGAATTGTTACAACAGGCCAGTGACGCCAGTGGTGGCATGCACGAGCTGTTGCACTGGTATTTGCGCCATCTCAGCGGTGAGCGGCGAGAGGACAGCGATAAGCTGCGGGTTCGCTTGGAGAGCGATAGTCAGCTGGTGCAGATTGTCACCATTCATTCCAGCAAGGGTCTGGAGTTCGATGTGGTGCTGGTGCCGCTCGTCTCTATTGCACGCAAGAGTTCAGAGTGTATCTACCATCGGTCGACCGAACAGGGCTTTGACACCATTGCCGATCTGGCGGCCAGCGCCGATGCCGTGGAGCAGACCGACTATGAGCGCATGGCCGAGGATTTGCGATTGCTCTATGTGGCGCTAACGCGGGCGCGGTACAAATGCTACCTCGGCCTGGCGAATATCAAGAGTGCCGCTTCCGTGCTGCCCTGCGGCGACAGCGCGATTGCTCACTTGCTGGGTCTGCCCCGGGGCGGGCTGGATGAAAACCACATGCTGGAGGTACTTCACTCCACCGCAGAGACACTGGGTGAAGAGGCCCTGACGCTGGATATCTTCGACTCTGCATCGCTGGCGGC
>CBDUUA010000131.1:0-6256 GCA_965370135.1 uncultured Cellvibrionales bacterium | reverse complement strand
TGGACGTGACCGAGAGGGCTGCGCTTGACAATAACGGCAACTGCAAGGCCAGTAGTAGAGCGGCCAGCATAGAACGCCTGCGAGCTTGTATATTCATCTAGTGCCGCTCCTGCTCTTGTTAGAATTATTTTTCCGGGTGCGGCTTTCAATTCTTTCAATTCTTTCAATTCTTTCAATTAGCGATGAACTCCCCGCCGCACCTGGCTTCTACTTTAAAACAAAACCAGTGCGCGTGTACAGCCTTCAACTATCAAGGGTTATTGCGTTGATCTGTCGGTTTGCAGTGCCTTGATGTGCAACAACAAAGCGGTTACTTGTACTCATGGGTTCAAGGGGGCATGGTATGCTGCGTAACGCAGATACGGTAACACGGCATTGAAACAGAGGTAATGATGACTCGAAACCACAGCAAGACCTGCTGGCGGCTGATTGGCCTGGCCCTTTTGTTTATTTTTATGCTTACCGCACTGCTAAAGCCAGGCGTCGCCGTGAGCCTGCCGATGCCAGAAAATGAGGCCTTGATCAAACGGGAGATGGCCTATCATACTGGTGTATTAGCCTATATCTACGGCTACCCCATGGTGGATATGCTCAAGCAGATGCACAATGACACCCACCGGGTCAGTGACACCCAAGCCACTTACGCTCCGGTTAACCATTTTTACTATTTCAGGCAACTAGCGACGCCGGAAACGACCGGTTCCTTGCGCGCTCCCGATGACAATACGCTCTATTTCGCCGGCTGGTTTGACCTGTCGAAGGGGCCAGTTGTCATCCACAACCCCGATACCAAAGGCCGCTACTTCACCATGGCCGTGACCAATCTTTACGCCGAGGTTATGCACCTGGGACGTCGGACTATTGGCACTAAAGAACAATACCATGCGCTGATCGGTCCGGGTTGGAAGGGCGTATTGCCGGGCAAGGTCACCCCGATATACGTTGATACCGACCAGGTCAGGGTACTCGGCAGATTGCTGGTAGACGGCGAGCAAGACCTGCCCGTCGCCCTGAAGCTACTGGATGACTTTTGGGCTAACCCACTGAGTCAGTGGCGACGGGGCAAGCCGCCGGCGCCGCCGGCGCCCCCCGGACTGGTCGCCGCCATTGACCCCATGGATTCGGTCGAATATTTCGGCTATCTCAACACCGCGCTGAGAGCCAATAGCCCTCGCGAGGGTGAAGAGGCCCTGATGGGCCATTTCGACCAAATCGGTGTCGGGCCGTTCAGCAACTTCAACAGCAGCAAGCTTGACCCGGAAGTCCGGGCCGGCCTGGAGAGGGCCATAGCCGATGCCCAGGCCCTGATCCAGGCGGCATCACAGGGGCCACTGCCGGCGGTTAACGGCTGGACGACATCGATCAAAACCCCTTGCCAGGATTACAACTATTTACAACGCGCCGCCGACATTAAAGGGGGTTACTCCAATTTACCCGAAGAGAGCATCTATTCGACCAGTCTATTTGATAATCAACAGGCGATGCTGCATGGCGATAAGCGCTATCAGCTCAGTTTCAGCCGGGCCAGCTTACCGCCGGTCAACGGCTTCTGGTCGGTATCGGCCTATCGACTGGAGGACGCAAAGCTGGAACACAATACTATCGAGCGCTACAGCATCGGCGATCACAGCGAGGATCTGCACTATGACGAAAACGGCACGTTGACCCTCCACCTGCAACACGCGGCGCCGGCGCAAAACAGCAGCAACTGGTTGCCCACCCCGGCGGGGGATTATTACATCATTATGCGCATGTACGAGCCCAAAAAACCGCTTCTGGATGGCAGTTACCAGTTGCCGCCGGTGGTGCTGGTGGAGTAATTCATCGCCACCAGGCTCTTCACCGGCTACCTCTTCACCAGTTACCTCCTCACCCGCTATAATGACGCCTTTGTTTCACGGAGTGACCTCACCATGCGAACCATGCGAGCAGCCCCGCCCGCCACTCTGGGGCTTGTCACCCTGAGTTTGCTTGTTGTTGTGCTCAGTGCCTGCGAGCAGCAGATTGCCCACGAGATGCCTCCCCCGGCGGTACTGGTTGAAACCATCAGCAATAAGCCTATTAACCCCGGATTTGACTTTGTCGGCAGAACCGAGGCGGTAGAAGACGTCAATATCCGCTCCCGGGTAGAGGGCTACTTGCTGCAAGTGCGCTTTACCGAAGGCGAGCTTATTGACAAAGGCACGCTACTGTTTGAGATCGATCCCCAGCCTTATCGAGTCAATGTGGCCAGGGCCAAGGCCGAGTTGGCGCGAGCCCATGCTGAAATGACCGTCGCACGCAAGAATTTCAGCCGCGGACAAAAGCTCCGCCCCAGGGGCACCATCAGCGAGGCCGAGTTCGAAGAACTCAAAGGCAAGCACGATACCGGCGTTGCCCTGGTCGATGCCGCCGAGGCGGCACTGGAGTCTGCCGAGTTAAACTTCTCCTACACCAAGGTGTACGCGCCAATTACCGGCCGTATCGGTCGCAAGACCCTGAGCATCGGTGACCTGGCGACGCCCAGCGACTCACTCGCTACGATGGTGCAACAGGACCCGATCTACGTCACCTTTCAAGTCAGCGAAAAGGTCATAGTCTCCACTATGGAGGCCTCTCGCGAGGCCGGCCTGAATTCACGCACCATCCCCAGGCTAGTGCCCTACATCACGCTGCCCAACGGCAGCCAATACCAACACGCCGGCAAGATAAACTTTCTCGATAACCGGGTTGATCCGGCGACCGGTACCGTGACCGTAAGAACCCAGTTTCCCAACACTGACGGCCTGTTGATACCCGGTCAATATGTCGGCATATCGGTACGCAATGAAAACCCGCGCACGGCTATTGTGGTACCCCAGCGCGCCGTGCAAGAAGACCAGATGGGTCGCTTTGTACTGCTTGTCGACGAAGCAGATATCGTCCATATCAGTCGCGTCAGTCTCGGTAGTCGTATCAAAACCGAATGGGTGGTGGAGAGCGGCCTGAGCGTAGGTGATCGGGTTATTGTCGATGGTATCCAGAAAGTCAGGGTCGGCCAGGCGGTGGTACCCAGGGAAAACACCGATAGCGCACCGCCTGTGCCGAACCGGGGCTAGTACTAGTATGATCAGCGAGTTTTTCATCCACCGTCCAAAATTTGCCTTCGTCATTTCGATTGTCATCACCCTGGCCGGCTTGCTCAGTATGCCGCTGCTGCCGGTGGCCCAGTTTCCGGATATAGCGCCTCCCATCATCCAGGTTTCGGCATCCTACCCCGGGGCCAATGCCGAAGTGGTTCGGGACACCGTCGCCGGCCCGCTGGAAGTGGGTATCAATGGCGTGGAGGGCATGATTTACATGTCGTCCAAGAGCGCGGGAGACGGCAGCTACAGCCTCAGTATTACCTTTGCTGTGGGCACGGATGCCGATATGGCCCAGGTGCGGGTGCAGAATCGGGTACAACGGGCCATGCCCAAGCTGCCCGAAGAAGTCAAACGCCTGGGGGTCAGCGTCGACAAGCGCTCCAGCAATATGCTGATGGTGGTCAACCTGCTATCCCCCAAGGGCACATTTGACCGTCTGTTTCTGTCTAACTACGCCTCTATCAACGTCAGGGACAAGCTGGCCCGCATCGACGGTCTCAGCGATGTGCGCATCCTGGGTGATCTCGAATACGGCATGCGAATATGGATGAATCCGGATCGCATGGCGGCGCTGGGAATTACCACCCAGGACGTGGTCAGCGCCATTCGCGAGCAAAATGTGCAGGTGGCCGCGGGCCAGGTCGGAGCGCCGCCCTCCGCCGATAACCAACAGTTTCAATATACGCTGCAGGTGAGAGGCCGCCTGTCGGATCATACCGAATTCGGCAATATTGTGGTGCGCGCCCGGGAAGACGGCGCCGCCGTCTACCTCAAGGATATCGCACGGGTAGAGTTGGGGGCCCAGAGTTACAATGCCTATGGCCAGATCGATCGCTCCCCCAGCTCGGTTATGGCCCTCTATCAGCAGCCCGGGGCCAATGCCCTCAAGGTGGCTGACGAGGTCAGGGCCGAGATCGAGCAGCTGAAAACACGATTCCCCAAAGATCTCGATTTCGCCATTCTCTATGACAGTACCCGTTTTGTAGAGGCATCCATCGATGAAGTCTATACCACGCTGTTAATCGCCATTTTGCTGGTCATCCTGGTAGTTTTCGTTTTCCTGGAGGACTGGCGCTCAACCCTGGTGCCCGCTCTCGCTATCCCGGTTTCCCTGATCGGCACCTATGCCCTGCTCTATGCCGCCGATATGTCTATCAATACGGTATCCTTGTTCGCGCTGATTCTGGCGATCGGCATTGTGGTGGACGATGCCATTATCGTTATTGAGAACGTGCGCCGGATCATGGACGACGAAGGCCTGCCCCCCGTGGCAGCCACCAGTAAAGCCATGAAGCAGGTCACAGGCCCCATTATCGCGACCACCCTGGTGCTGTTGGCGGTATTTGTGCCGGTGGCGTTGATGCCGGGTATTACCGGGCGCATGTACAGTCAATTCGCCATGACCCTGTCCATGGCGGTCGTGATATCGTCCATCAACGCACTGACCCTGAGCCCGGCGCTCTGTGCCACCTTGCTAAAACCGGGCGAGCGCAAATTGTCCGGCATTTGGCGTGCCATTGATCGAGCTATTCATGCACTGACCCGTGGCTACGGCCGCTGGGTGGGTGTGCTGGTGCGCAAGCTGGGCCTGGTCGGGCTTTGTGTGCTGCTGCTGTTCGGGCTCATCGGCTATCTCGCCCTGTCCCTGCCGAAAGGCTTTATTCCCAATGAAGACCAGGGCTACTTTATGGTGGACATCCAGCTACCGGATGCGTCATCGCTACAGCGCACCAAGGCAGTGCTGGAAGAGCTTACCGAAATGGTGCTGTCCGAGCCAGGGGTGGCGCATACGATATCGGTTCCCGGTTTCAGCTTGCTCAACGGCTCATCGACCTCCAATTCGGGCATGATGATTGCTGTGCTGGAACCCTGGGCGCAGCGCGACAGTCCGGCGCTGCATCAAAAAAGCATTCTCGGCAAGATCCGCGGCAAATTATTTGCCTACCCCTTTGCCAATGCCATGGCCTTTGAGGTGCCGCCCATTCCCGGCCTGGGGCAGACCGGCGGGGTTGAATTCGTGCTCCAGGACACCCTTGGGCGCACTCCACAGGCCCTCGCATCGACCATGCGGGCACTGGTCTTGAAAACCAATCAAGCACCGGAAATCGGCCGGGCATTCAGTACCTTTCGGGCTGATATCCCGCAGATCTATGTCGATGTCAATCGCCTGAAAGCCAAGGCCATGGGTATCTCTCTAACCGATATTTTCAATACCCTGCAGGGGCAACTGGGCTCTCTCTATATCAACGATTTCAACCGCTACGGCAAGGTCTACCAGGTCAAAATCCAGGCTGACAAGGAATTTCGCGCCGACGAGTCCGACATCCAGCAGTTTTATGTGCGGGGCAAGAATGGCGATATGGTGCCACTGGGCACCTTGATCGAGACCTCACCCACCCTCGGCCCGGAAATCACCAGTCGTTACAATATGTACAATGCCGCCCAGGTGAACGCCTCCGCCGCCCCCGGCTTTAGTTCGGGCCAGGCTATCGCTGCGGTGGCCCGGGTGGCCGCCCAGGTGTTGCCCGACGGTTATACCTACGAGTGGACCGGCATCACTTTCCAGCAACTGGAGGCCGGCAACCTGGCGCCACTGTTATTTGCCCTGGCGCTGCTGTTTGTCTACCTGTTCCTGGTCGCCCAGTATGAAAGCTGGAGTATTCCCCTGGCCATCATCCTGTGTGTACCGATAGCCATTTTGGGCGCTTTTCTCGCTATCGCCGTGACCGGAACTGCGCTCAACCTCTATAGTCAAATAGGGATCGTGGTGCTGATCGGCCTGGCCTCAAAAAATGCGATTCTGATCGTCGAATTTGCCAAAGTGCAGCGAGAACAGGAGCGCCTGAGTATCCGTGATGCCGCAGTGACAGCTGCCAAACTGCGTTTCCGTGCGGTATTGATGACCGCCCTGTCCTTCGTTCTGGGGGTGTTGCCGCTGGTGTTTGCCAGTGGCGCCGGCGCGGTAAGCAGGGCCTCGCTGGGCTTGAGTGTATTCGGCGGCATGCTGATGGCAACGGTCGCCGGCACCTTGCTGGTACCGGTGTTTTTCGTCATGATTCAATCTGCGCGGGAAAAGTTCAAAGCCCGGGGCTAAAAACCCGGTAAATCAGCGCTTTGGTCGGAGCGCATTTATGAGTCATAATTAGCGTCCT
>CBDUUA010000130.1:0-6268 GCA_965370135.1 uncultured Cellvibrionales bacterium | reverse complement strand
CCAGGGGATGATAATTATACGGGAGATGTTACAGTCGGTGCGTGGCAGTTAAATCTCTGGAGCTGTGAGCATATCGCCTGCAATCTATCGGTCTCAGTCTTTTTCAACCATGCTTCTTGGCACGCGGTTATTGAGAAGTTACCAATCGCCCAGGATCAAGGCGATTGATGAACCACTTCGACCAGGGCGGTGCCTTGTGCTGCCGCTGGAGGTGATATGTTCAGCAATTGCTTCATTTGCTTTGCCTCTCGGACAGGAAGATTGACGATGATATGGTAGCGGGCTACGTGCTTATACACCACTGAGCCAACATCATTCAGTGCACGACCGTGCTCAAGTTGGTAAACTGCCAAAAAACAAATGGGTGATCAAAAATGACTATTGCAAATACGCTGAAAAACTATCTGGTCCAGCGTGAAACGGACTACCAGCTACAGGCTCATCCACCCAGCCATTCCAGCATGGAGACGGCGCAAATGGCGCATGTTCCCGGGGACGCGCTGGCCAAGGGCATTCTGCTTAAGGTTAAGGGGAGTTATCTGCTGGTCGTGCTGCCCTCAGACTATCATATCGAGCAGGAGGCCCTGGGTGTATTGTTGGGCCAGCAGGTGGAGCTGGCTGCAGAAGCAGAAGTGGCGGCACTGTTCAGCGATTGTCAGCCCGGTGCGGTGCCGCCGATTGGCGCCGCCTATGGGGTGGCAACGATATGGGATCCGAATACCAGTCTCGGTCGCTTGCCCGAGATCTTCTTCGAGGCGGGAGATCACCAGCATCTGGTGAAGGTCAGTGGAGAGCACTTCCATGAACTGATGGCTTCGGCGGAGCGAGGAGAATTCAGTCAACATATTTGAGGCCTGCAAGGGTGTGTTAGCCCAGGGTTGAGCGACCAGCGAGGCTTGCGCCTCACTTGCACCTCAATAGGCAAAAAAGCAGCCCATATTGGGTTGCGGCAGATTCAAACGATAACAATCAGCAAGGAATTCATTATGGAACAGGGGCAGGAAATACAAGATTCATTTCTGGAGGCGCTGCGGGTAGAGCGCATCCCGGTGTCAATATTCCTGAAGAAGGGTATTAAACTACAAGGTACGATCGATAGCTTCGACCAGTTTGTTGTGACCTTGAAAAATGTAAGCACGCAAGTGGTTTATAAACATGCCATTTCCACTGTTGTGCCATCGCGCAATGTGCGGATTGCCTCTGCGGATAATGATGCCCCCTAAGCCTGGTCGGCGACGCAACAAGCGCTGCTGCCGGTGGTGCGGCTCACAGATACCGGCGCCGGTCATTGTGTTTTCAATTAGACCACCCCTTGTGGTATCCACATGAACGACACGCAAAACATGGGGCTGTCTGCGGCAGGCATCCGCACAGGCAAGCTGGGCATCGCTCTTTCGGGGGGTGGTTTCAGGGCGGCGCTTTTCCACGTGGGCGTACTCGCCCGCCTGGCGCAGTGCGATCTCTTGCGTCACGTCGCGCTCATCTCCACCGTTTCGGGCGGCTCTATTATCGGAGCCTTTTACTACCTCAAGGTGAAGCAGTTGCTGGAGGGTAAGCGGCCCGATGCACTCAAGCCTTCGGCCAAGGCCTATTGCCAGTTGGTAAAGGAAGTGGAGAGCGAGTTCCTGCTGGCCCTGCAAAATAATATACGAATAATGACCTTCGCCGACCACCGCGAGAATGTGCGCATGCTGGCCAGTGAATCGTCGCCAAGCCATCGCGTCAGTGATCTTTTTAATCGCTGTTTTTACGCGCCCATTACCGGCAGTGCGGACAACCTGCTGCGGGATCTTCCTATCCGACTTGCTGCCGCTGAGCCGACGGACGAAGCCGGCAATGATCGAGATCCGGTGGTTGTGCCGCGACTGATACTCAATGCCACGGCGCTCAACACGGGTCACCTGTTTCAGTTTACCGGGGCTTATATTGGCGAGCCCAGCATCTCATCCGTGTCGAGCGGCACCACCGCCATACCACAGCTACAGCGGCTACACATGGATGATCCGATGCTGACGGCGGCACAGCGGGCGCGCCTCGACCGGATCACGCTGGGGGAAGCGGTGGTGGCATCCTGTTGTGTACCGGGCCTGTTAGACCCCATGACCCTGGACGGCTTGTATCACGACGACGAGGGCGAGGAGGTGCGGGTGCGCCTGGTAGATGGGGGTGTATTCGACAATCAGGGCCTGGTGTCCCTGTTCGAAGAGGGCTGTACGCATTTCGTTTGCAGTGATGCCTCTGACTTGCTGCGGTGGCAGTCGGCACCGGAGAAGATCATCAGCGCTGTTGCCATGCGGGCCAACGATATCATGATGGATAGAATTCGCATCGAGGTGATGGAAAAGCTGCGGCAGTGCGAAGCGGGCCATTTTGCGGCGTTCAACCTGGGCGCTCCCGAGGGCAGCGAGATCTTTGGCGATGACGCTGCCGGGTTTTTGCAGTCATTGAAGTCCATCCGCACGGATCTGGATGCCTTTAGCGATATCGAGGCCTGTTCCCTGATGTACCACGGCTATATGATCAGCGAACGCCACCTCACGGGGGATCCGTCGACGGGGGATGAAGCGAACCTGGACGCGAGCGGCAATCACTGGGGCTTCACCGGCATTCGAGCGCTGGCCGAAGATGCGCGTGAGCGCGAGCGCCTATTGCAACACCTGGAGGTAGGCTCGCGAATTTTCTTTAAGGTTTTTTATCTGGGTAAACCGCTGCCCTGGTTTATTGCCATCTTGCCGACACTGGTGCCGATTTCCACTACCGTTTTCCTGATCTATTTACTGCCGCCCATACCTGCCTCGGCCTGGGTGGTGCTTGGCCTGATAGCAATCTCTGCCATCGCCTTTATCCAGAATGCGCGCATCATCGCATGGCTGGATCAGGTGGACGCGATCAGGCGCTTCCGCAATAAGTTGGCCGTCGCCCTCGAGCCCCTCGGCATCTCGATGATCCTGGGTATGACCGGGGCGCTGGCCAGCTGGGTCAATCTGCGAATTTTCAACCCCCTGTTTCTCCGCTACGGAAGGTTGGATAACCGCCGGGATTAGGCGGTATTTCTGGCAGCCAGCGGTATCGATCAGGGGCCAAACAGTTCAGGGGGCAAGTGTTTATAAAAAAACAGAAGGTGAAATGAGGTTAACGCAAGGAAAATAGGTTCTAAATTTGGTGACATCTCGTGTAACTATATCGAACTTTGATACCGCAGCATGTGCGCCTATAAAAAAATCCGGAAGTGGTGACACTTTATTTCCTCTATTCCTCCGGTACTCAAGAAATGCTTTTCCTGCCAAAAATAATGCTTCCCTGGGCATTTCTAAAACCTTCAAGCCCAAACCAACTATGGCAGCCTCAACTTCTTCAATCTTATCAAAGCCAATCGAAACTTCTGTATAAACGATAGAATTGATATACAAGGTATTGGTTTGGCTATATTTTTCTAATATTTCTTCTGACCAATTGACCCACTCTTGATCATTTGTGAATAAATCCAAAAGCACACATGAATCAACCAGCACACCATTCATTTGGCCTCCCTTGTAAGGCCCAGGATTTCATCAGTTGACATTCTTGCAGTAGCAATACCTCTAAATTTTTTAAATTGCCCTGTTTGCGTTGGCTCATCGGATTTGACGATATAAAAACGGCCATGATCTTCGATAAAATCAACTTCAGTTTCTGGCGAAATTCCCAGGATCTCCCGCACGCTGCGAGGAATCGTGACCTGTCCTTTTGTTGTCACACGCATGATACACTCCAAAATTTGAAACAGTAATACCAATATAGTATTACTGTTTCCTGCTGGCAAGCTCCAGGGTTCTGGAAAAAATACTTTACCTCTTTTGAGGCCGGCGAAGGTTCAGGCAAATACCCCGTGTAAGTACCAGCGCTGTTGTCGGTCGTCCAGGTAGACCCAATAAAAGCCGCCATCCTGGTGCAAGGCAATAAAATAATCGCGTTTGACCAACTGCTGCCACCACTGTGATTCAATGCGCTCCGGCCCCAGTATCAGTTTGAGCTTGCCGCGCCAATAGAGGGTGTTGCCGCGATGCCCTATGGCCAGGGGGCACGGTAGCAGCCAGCCGGGGCGGTTGCGGGCAGGGGCGGTGGCGCTCCTTCGGACCGTTGCCGGCGTGGGGGTGCGGCGCCAGGCCATTTCCGGTACATGCTCATCACAACACGCCAGGGTGTAGATCTGCCCGGGTTGTAGTCGCGCCCCGAGTTTATCCAGCAGCATATCCATGGATTGTTGCTGTTGTCCGCGCCATTCCTCGAACAGTACCTCGCTGGGTTGCTCGCAGTGCGTGAAGCTGTCGCCATTCAGGATCAGGCTGGCAACCGGCGCCGCCAGTTTGAGATTTTCCAGTCGCGTGCGGGTCAGTGCCAGAAAGGTTTGCAGGTCATGGCGGGGGCGGGATAGCCGTATGGGCAGATCTACGGGGTCGTGATCCTGCTGCAAAAGCTGCCAGTTAAAGGCGGGACAGTCCAATTGCCTGGATCGTAAAAAACCCGACAGCTCTTGCAGAAGTCGCTGCATGGGGAATAGCAGTGTTTCGCTGCGGTGTATCGGGTCGAGAAAGTCGAGCTGCCGACGAAAACCGGGTTCGGGCTCGACGGTGATTTGCGGGTCGGGGACGGTGCCGAGCAGTTGCTCCAGGTAGACAATAAAATCGCGGCCAAAGCGTTTTCCCAGTGCCGGGCGGGGCAGGGTCAGAATATCATCCAGGATCCTGAATCCCGGTTTGTGCAGTCGAGCCAGGGTTTTGGCGGGAAGATCCAGTCCTCGCAGCGGTATAGTCCCCAGTGTTTTGTTGAGGTTTGGCTGATGCAGTCTCTGGTGCCTGCTATCGAACCACTCCGGCGTGGCGCCGGGATGGCTGCGTGCGAACAACCAGGCGGCCTTGGGAGTATGGGCAAGCCCGATACGGTGGCTAAAGCCCTGGGCGGACAAATCCTCGTCTATCTGCCGCAGGACAGTTTGCAGGCCGTGAAACAGCTTTAAGCTGGCCCCCACTTCCAGCAACAGGTCGGCCGGAGTCTTGATACTGATGGCCGGACCAAAGCGGTAAGCCCATTGGGCTAGTTGCTGCAGGGCGATGTGTTCTTTGTGGCAATCTCTTGCCCGGGTTTGTAGCGATGTCGTCAGGGCGCAGGCGGTGGCAGTAGACATGCCCGGCACAATACCCTGTTCGCGAGCAGCCGGGTTACAAAGCGCCACACGATGTTCCTGTACCACCACCAGGGGGCGAGGCTCCGGCTCAGGGCTACTGCGGGTAAATACCTCCAGCGGCAGTTCGGCAAAGTGCAGGCAGAGCCACAACATGCCCTATTGCGGCCGAATAGCGGCGCCGTTGTCCGGCGCCGGGATCGCTGCTTGCAGACCGGGGTTTGGTGGGGTGAGGGGGTGCTGATATTTTGGCTGCAGGTTCTTTGGCTGTAGCGTCAGGGGCAAATGCCAGCGAGATGTTTTCAGCCAGGGCTCCGGTCGCGGCAAGGAGATGGTTTGCCCGGACCAGCCGGCGGGCTGCTTGAGTATTTGTAGCTCAAGTTGCCCGGCCTGGCTGGTGTCCAGTTGCAGGCGCAAGCTGGCCGGAGATGCCTGCCGGGCCATCGATGCATGGCGGTGAAGAAACAACAGGGTGTCGCTTTGTTTCGCCGCCAACAGCAATTTGCGCAGGTGCGCGGTTTGCAGTGTTTGGCTGCCAAACCAGCCCAGCAGGCAGTCGGCGGCGCCTGAGCGCAGGGCTTGCTCGGCACACCATAATTGCTCGAGGACATTGCAACTATCGATAACCAGCAGCTTGCTGACACAGACCCCCGCTGCTTCCAGGCCTGGGGGGTAGGGAATATAGGGTGGTGACAGCAGCACGCAATGGCGCCCGGCCGTGGTCAGTCGCACCAGGGTCGGTAGTAATAGTTGCAATTCGCCAATGCCCTGGCGTCGGCACAGGATCTCGATCAGGTTGGCACGGGGCCAGCCGCCGACATGCAGGCACTCGTCCAGGGGTCTAAAACCCGTGCTGACACCGGCATCCCGGCGCCGGCATCGGGGGGAGCCGGAAGGCCGGCCCTGCCAGATGTCCGGGCGCTGGAGTAGTTTGTCGAGGGCAGTGTGTGGCATGGTATGATGTCGCTGACATTTATACTGTATAAAAATACAGTATTGCGACGAAAGTGTCCAGAGGTTCGATCGCGATTGAAGTAGCCTGCCATCTGTAGGGTCGAATTTATTCGACCGTTCATGCGGCGCATTGCCTGACGGTGTTATATCATC
>CBDUUA010000129.1:0-6306 GCA_965370135.1 uncultured Cellvibrionales bacterium | reverse complement strand
TTGCAGTTAAAGAGAGTGGCAGTTAATCCGTCATAAAAGCTTGGAGCACGGAATCCAGGAACCGGCTGCCGGTGGCAGTGGTGCAGATGCGCTCGCCATCATCCAGCAGTAAGCCCTTGCATTGAAGTTGCTCCAGTATGGGCTCGATCAGCGCGATATCGGTACCGGTTCGCGCCGTATACAAGGTCCTGGGGACGCCCTCGCTGAGTCGCAGGGCATTCATCATGAACTCGATGGGCAAGGATCGCGCTGTCAGCTCACGGTTGCCGGCGGTGCCGCCGTCGGTGCTATTGATATAGTCTGTCGGCATGCGGGTTTTCCACTGTCGGTAGATGCGGTTGTCGCCCAGTTGGCTGATTTTGCTGTGGGCTCCCGCTCCCAGCCCCAGGTAATCGCCGAATTGCCAGTAGTTGCAGTTGTGCTTTGATGCCCGGTGGCTTTGGGCATAGGCAGACACTTCGTAGCGGCCATAGCCCGCCTGTTGCAATAGCTCGCGTCCACTCCCTTCAATAGCTTCCATGGCGCCCTCCTGTGGCAGCACGGGCGGCTGCTTGTAGAAAGCCGTATTGGGTTCCAGTGTCAATTCGTACCAGGAGAGGTGGCCTGGCGCCAGTGTCAGTGCCTGGCGCAGATCCGCCAATGCATCGTCGGCGCACTGGCCGGGGAGGCCGTACATAAGATCCAGGTTGATGGCGTCAAAGCCGGCGGCGCGGGCGCCATGCAGCGCTCGCTCGGCATCCTCGCCATTGTGAATGCGGCCCAGGTGCTGCAGCGACAAGTTGTTGAAACTCTGTACCCCCAGGGACAGGCGATTGATTCCGGCCTGGCGAAAACCGCTGAAATGTTGCTCGTCGACGGTGCCTGGATTGGCCTCCAGGGTAATTTCGATATCCTGTTGCCATTCAATGCGCTGGTGTATTGCAGCGAGCAGTTGCTGAATGGCCCCGGGTGAAAACAGGCTGGGGGTGCCGCCACCAAAAAATATCGACACCAGGGGGCGATCCTGCACAGCTCCCAGTTCTCGATCCAGATCTCGCAACAGAGCGTCGATATAGTCTTGTTCAGGCAGTCGGCCCGCTGCGGCGTGGGAATTGAAATCGCAGTAGGGGCATTTCTTGACACACCAGGGAATATGGATGTACAGGCTCAGCGGTGGCAGCGCCTGCAATTCGACCTCGTAGAGATTCACTCCCTGGCTGGGGCGGTGGTCAGCTGCTGCAATTTGGACAACAGTCCCGCCATCGCCTTGGCTCGATGACTGAGCTGCCCTTTTAGCTGCGGGCTAAGCTCGGCGGCACTGCAATGCTGTTCGGGCACCAGGAATATCGGATCGTAGCCGAAACCGTTGTCGCCCTGGGCTCGTCGTAGAATGCGCCCCTCCCAGCTACCCTGGAGAATTATCGGGCAGGGATCCTCGGCGTGGCGCATAAATGCCAGTACACAGCGAAAACGGGCGCTGCGCCGGGCATCGTCAACATCCTGTAAGGCGGCCAACAATTTCTCGTTATTGCTCTGGTCGGTGGCTCCGGGTCCGCTGTAACGGGCCGAGAAAATACCGGGCTGCCCCTGCAGGGCATCGACCTCCAGCCCCGAGTCATCGGCCAGCGCCGGCAATTGCGTGCAGCGACAGGCATTGCGGGCTTTGATGATGGCATTTTCGACAAAGCTGAGGCCGGTTTCCTCCGCCTCGGGGACATCGAATTGCTGCTGTAGCACCACTCGGATATTAACCGGCGCCAGGATGTGCTGCAGTTCTTTTAACTTGCCCTGGTTGCCGCTGGCTAACACGATGGTGTTCATGACTACTCCGGAAATACTTTTTTGTTGAACCGCACTTCAATAGCTGGAGCATTGGGATCGGGCTGCACTTGCAGGTCGAAGTACAGTGTTGCCGGATTACTGACCCGGACTTCGGCAATATAGTAGATCGCGCCCTGTTCGCGGATTTCCTGGAACTCGAGTCGGAGGCTGTGGATCAGGTCTGAGCTGGTGCCTTTAACCAGCGCCGACTGCGCTTCGCTGCCGTCGTCGGTGGTATGCCGTACCGAGACATTGAGTATCGCGCGATCCCTCGCGCGAATGATGCCGTAGGCCCCGGCAATATCGGCTTGCAGGAAGCTCGACGGGAACAGGCTGTAATAAACGGTATAGTCACCGGATTGTTTTTCAAACGGTTGTTGTGCTGATAGCTGTGCCTGTGCGTGGTTGGCGCTGGGTATTAGTAACAGGCAGAGCAGCCAAAGCGAGAGTTGCATGGGTTGCATGGGTTGCATGGAGAGTGCGTTCATGGAATTCCCTATTTCGAGATGCGATAAATGGCGGTAGCGCCGAAAACATTGGGCCACCAGCGGGCGCTGCGGGTCGATTCGCCCCGGGCGTTGAGAAAGCGCCGGTTGATGATGTCGATATTTTTTTGTCGACACAGGTTTTCAAAGTCGTCGATGGTGCAGAAGTGGATGTTCGGGGTGTCATACCACTGGTAGGGCAAAATTTTTGATACCGGCATCTTGCCCCGAATACCCAGGTAGAGGCGACAGCGCCAGTGGCCGAAATTGGGAAACACCACGATACCCACCTTGCCGATACGCAGCATTTCGTCAATAACCAGGTGTGGGAAGTGGACTGCTTGCAGGGTCTGGGTCATGACCACGGTATCAAAGCTGTCGTCGGTAAAATTGGCCAGTCCACGGTCGAGGTTCTGCTCAACGACGTTGATACCCTCACTGACACATTGGGAGATGGCGTGGGGGGCGATCTCGATGCCGTAGCCCTGTACGCCCTTGTCGTCGATCAGCTGGCGCAACAAGGTGCCATCGCCACAGCCGAGATCCAGGACCCGCTCCCCCGGTTTGATCCATGCCTGTACCAACTCCGGAGGCAGGCGCATTAGTGGCCTCCCCCGGAAATCTCAAGGTCTATGCGATTCATGTAATGGCTAAAGATCTCCTGGTAGCGTCGATTGGGTAACAAGAAAGCGTCGTGGCCCATATTGGAATCGATTTCGGCGTAGCTGACGCTCTTGTGTGCAGCCATTAGCGCGTTGACGATCTCCCTTGAGCGCAGCGGTGGAAAGCGCCAATCGGTGGAGAAGGACAGCACCAGGAATTTACAGCGGGCGTGGTGAAAGGCGGCCACCGGGTCATCATCGTATTCCCGGGCGAGGTCGAAGTAATCCAGTGCCCGGGTCATAAGTATATAGGTATTGGCGTCAAAACCGGTGGAAAAACGCTCCCCCTGGTAGCGCAGGTAGCTCTGTACCTGGAATTCGATATCCGAGTCCTGGCCCAGGGCAAAGCTGCCGCTGCGCAATTCGCGGCCAAATTTTTCGCCCATCAGGTCCTGGGAGAGATAGGTAATATGGCCGATCATTCGCGCCAGTGCGAGGCCGTCCCGGGGCTGGCTTTGTGCCGCCAGGTAGTCGCCATCGCTAAAGCCTGGATCCGAGGTGATGGCGCGGCGGGCAACCTCATTAAATGCCAGGTTCTGGGCGCTTAATTTCAGGGCGCTGGCGATGGCGATACAGTGGCCGATGCGATCGGGGTATTCCAGTGCCCAGCGCAGGGCTTGCATGCCGCCAAGGCTGCCGCCGATCACCGCGGCGAATCGCTCTATACCCAGTAAATCCGCTAATCGAGCCTGGCTATTGACCCAATCCCGCACTCGCAGCAGCGGAAAATCCGCGCCCCAGCACTGTCCGCTAGCAGGGTTGATACTGTGTGGGCCGGTGGAGCCGGCACAGCCCCCCAGGTTGTTGAGGCTGATGACAAAGAATCGCCGGGTGTCGATGGGCTTGCCCGGGCCGATGTAGAAATCCCACCAGCCGGGCTTATTGTCCTCGGCGCTGTGGTAGCCGGCGGCATGGTGATCGCCGGACAGGGCGTGGCATATCAGCACTGCATTGGAGTGATCGCGATTGAGCTCGCCATAGGTTTCATAGACCAGTTCATAGCTGTCCAGCTGCCGCCCCGAAGCCAGCATCAATGGTTCGTTAAAGCGTTGGCGCCGTGGTGTGATCAAACCTACGGAGTCTGCGGGGGGGGAAAAGGGCATCGGCTTTTCCTTGACTAGATAGCCAATAACAAATTGTGCGGCATGCCACTGGCCGCTGCGGCGTGGTTGAGCAGGATATTGAGGACATTGATCAGGATAAATATAAATATGGGCGACAGGTCGAGCCCGCCCATTGGGGGCAGTATTTTGCGCATGGGCGCCATCACCGGTTCATTGATCTGGTGTAGCAGCGCCAGCGCCGGGTGCTGGCTGCCGGGGGCGATCCAGCTGAAAATAATCGACGCCAGGATCGAAAAGAAATAGATCTTGGTAATGGTGGCGGCGATACCGATCAAACTCCAGGCCAGGGCGCTGGCAGGATTGGGGAAAACGCCAGCGAGAACAATATAGAGAATGTTGATGGTGGCAAACTGGATCATCAGGGCCAGCAACAGGGTTGCCAGGTCGATCCCGCCCAGGCCGGGAATGACGCGCCGCAGGGGTCGCACCAGAGGGTCGGTGACCTTGACCACAAACTGGCTGATCGGGTTGTAAAAATCAGCTCGTGCTACTTGCAATAATACCCGCATCAATACAATTACCAGATACAGGCTCATCACGGTATTGACCAGGTAAGCTGTTACTTCTGCCATCGCACCCATGTGTTTCTCCCCTTATAGACTGTTTTGTTTCAGCGTCTGTTGAAGACGCCTGTGTTATCGCTCGGTGTCGTGTGCTATTAGAGTTTTAATCCGAGCCCAGTTCTCCTGCGAGCTCTACCGAGCGCCTGGCGCAGTCTGCCATGGCGTGAGCGAAAAGATCTTTCAGTCCTCCCTGCTCAAAGGTGTTGATAGCCTGCTCGGTGGTGCCTCCCGGGGATGTTACCCGGCGCCGCAGCTCGGCCACATCGACATCGCTCGCCAGTGCCATTCGCGCCGCCCCCAGCGCGGTTTGCAGGGTGAGCTGTTCAGCCACCGCGGGGCTTAGGCCGAGATCGACGCCCGCTTGCTGCATGGCTTCCATAACCAGGAAGAAATAGGCGGGCCCGGAGCCTGAAACTGCCGTTACCGCATCGAGTTGCGGCTCGGTATCGACCCAAATGGCAGTGCCTACCGCTTCAAGAATAGACTGGGCCTGTTGTTTCTGCTGCTCGTTGACCTGCTCGTTGGCGAATAATCCGGTGGCGCCGGTCTGCACCAAAGCGGGGGTATTGGGCATGCAGCGGACAATCGGCAGACCCTCGCCACACCAGTCTTGCAGTGCATCCAGAGTGACGCCGGCGGCAATGGAGATCAGCAGTGGCCGTCGCTCGCGCAGCTGCGGCCGCAGGGCGTGCATCACCGGCATCAGCACCTGCGGTTTAACCGCGACAATGACGACCTCGGCAAATGCTATTGCCGCTGCATTGTCGCTACTGGTTTTTACCCCGAGTTTTGCGGCCTGGGCAAGACAGGCCGGGTTGGGGTCGGCGGCCAGGATAGTGTCGGCCGGGTACCCCTGCTTGATCATGCCGCCAAACAAGGCGCTAGCCATATTGCCGGCCCCGATGAAGGCAATGGGAGCTTGGTTCACTGTGTGGTTTCCTGCTGGCTGTCGATTGAGGCGGCAGTGTAGCGGTTCCTGGCCCAATGTTTAAGTCTAATCCCGCGGCTTGGGTGGCCTGGATCCAAAGATAGCAGTGCCGATGCGCAGCCAGGTAGAACCC
This sequence comes from uncultured Cellvibrionales bacterium, assembly GCA_965370135.1. Classification (GTDB taxonomy): domain Bacteria; phylum Pseudomonadota; class Gammaproteobacteria; order Pseudomonadales; family JAHEGP01; genus JAHEGP01. Next base: position 611 of record CBDUUA010000129.1, on the reverse strand, counting down.
TCCTGGATGGCGGCGTCCATATCCGCCGACATGCCCATCGACAGGTCTGTCAGTCCGGGGAGTTCAGCCGCTAGTGACTGTTGTAGTTGTCGTAGTCGGGCAAATTGCCGCCGCTGTTCGGCCGGATCTGAGGATGGCCGGGGAATACCCATGAGGCCGCGCAAGCGAAGCCGCGCCAGCCCGGCAATTTCCAGTGCCGGGGTGATAAGGTCTGCGACAGCCAGGCCGGACTTACTGGCCTCGTCGCTGATATTCACCTGCAGGCAGATATTGAGGGGCGCCTTGTCCGGGTCGCGCTGCTGGCTCAGGCGGTGCGCTATTTTAAGGCGATCGACACTGTGTACCCAATCAAAACTATTGGCGATAGCGCGGGTTTTATTCGATTGAATGGGGCCGATATAATGCCAGCAGATGGCCTCATCGGCGAGGGCCTCGATTTTTGGCAGGGCTTCTTGCAGGTAATTCTCGCCAAAGTCGCGCTGACCACAGGCGATGGCCGTGCGAATATCGCTTGCCTCCCGGGTTTTACTGACTGCCAGCAGGTGAATGTCGGCGCTATCGCGACCGCAGCTTGCTGCGATGCGGTCAATGCGCCGGCGAATCGCAGCCAG
>CBDUUA010000128.1:0-6319 GCA_965370135.1 uncultured Cellvibrionales bacterium | reverse complement strand
TCAAAGCGGTAGAGCCACTGGCACAGGCATTTTCTATATTGATGATAGGAATTTTACCCAGGCCGATAGAGCTGAGTATGACCTGGCCCCGAATCGACTCCTGGCCGGTGACGACGCCAGCGGCACAGTTGCCGACATAGGCGGCTTCGATATCAGACAGTTTGAGGCCCGCGTCTTTCACCGCCTGCAATACCGGCTGACCTCCCAGCCACTTCATACTCTTGTCCAGGTGCTTGCCAAAGGGCGTCATACCGACACCGGCTACTACTGCATTTACTCGCATATTGCGTTGTCCCATTCTTCATTCAGCCAAAAAATATCCGTAGGGTCGAATTCATTCGACCACCGATGTTCCGTCTCCTTCCGCCCTGCAATAGGCCGAAAAGTAAATCAGCAGGGAAGCTGATTTACACACCAGGTGCAGTTCGCAGGGTGAGGCACGAAGGTGGCCGAATAAATTCGGCCCTACACATTCTCGTATGACCCAGATCTTGTTATATCATCCCCGCGCCGGGCAGGCTGTATTTTTCCCGCAGGGTTTCAATTTCCGCCTCGCGCTCGGGGTTACCCGGCAATGCCGGCTCTTGCAACAGTCGATCGACTTTCAATTCTTCGACGACCTGCTGCGAGCGAGGAAAGGGATTATCCATCGAATTGAGTTGAAATAATGTTTCGAAGGGCAAACGCGGGCGCTGGCCACCGGTGTTGGGATTCTCCATTGGGTAACCGACCGTCTGGCCCACCACAATGCGGCAGTTGTCGGCAAAACCAAATGCTTGCTCGACTTTCGACCAATCACCAGAACCCTGGCAGCAGGTACCCAGACCCTGTTCAAAGGCCATTAAGGTTGACTGGGCCACGGCCTGGCCCAGATCCATATCCACCATACCCGGCAGCTTGAGAAATTCAGCGCTCGCCGTGAACAACGGCACCAGGGTCTTCTCCAGTTCATCAAAGCGATCGGGGCCGTAACCCAGGGCGCCGCAGTGCACCAGCTCCCGCAACCGCTGCCCCGCCTCATCCATGGCGTCGAGATGGATGTACCAGAGAATAACCACCGGCGCCAGTTTCATCTGAAAGCCACCGACCGGTGACGGCAAGCTATTCCATTGTTCATCGGTGGCGGTGTCTCGGTGTACAACCAGCGCCTGAGCGGCATTGTTATTGCCGAAGTGGGAGGCTATGCGCGCCGCTTCCAGCATGCGCTGTATTTTTTTCAGCTCCACGGGTCGATCCGGATCCAGATAGCGAATAGAGCGACGGTTACCAATAACTTCTCTTAATTCCATGGCTTCCTCCAGGGCAAGCAGTAGTTAAAAACAGGTAGTCAATAAAATGAGTGCTTTAAAATCTCGATGCGGCCATCAATCCCAGCATACTATTTTCTCCGTCTTCAATCAGCGAAGCACGGGCATCGCGGAATATTTTCTCTACCGGGTATTCCCGGGTCAGGCCGTTGCCGCCGAATAACTGGATGGCATCGCTGGCGATGTCAAACGCGGCCTGGGTCGACAGTACTTTGGCGCTAGCCGCATATTGAAACGGCACACCCCCTTCGATAGTCGCTTCGGCAATGGCTACCCGGCGAATATGGGAGCGGGCGGACTCCAGTTGGGTAAACATCCGGAACAAGCGGCTTTTTACGTTCTGGTGTTCAATAATTGCAACACCCCCCTGCACCCGCTCCTTGGCATAGGCCAGGGCGTGATCAAAGGCTGCCCGCGCCACGCCGATAAACTGTTGTCCCATAGCGATATTGGCGCCCTTAAGGTAGTACTCCCAGACAGCGGGGTATACCTCGGGGCCACCCATGATAAAAAATTGCTGTGGTACTTTCACATTGTCGAAGAATATTTCACCCTGGTTCAAGCTGCGCTGACCGATCTTGTCCAGGGGTTTGCCCCGGGTAATACCGGGTAAATCCAGCGGCAGTAAAAACACAGCGCCGTCAGCAAAACCCTGGCTGGAATCCTCATAGGTTGCAAACAGCGTGCAAGAACCGGCGATAGTGCCGCAAGAAACCCAGGCGGATTTTTGACCGTTGATAATAAAATCGTCACCGTCACGCCGCACCCGACAAGAGGGGCGGACGCTTTTATCCGAAAAGACCGTCTCGGTAAAAGCAAGGGAGTCACTACCGTGACTGGGTTCGGTAATCGCCAGACAGCTGACTTCATTGCGCCCGCCGAAGAAATCAACCAGGTCCTGCCGCCCAAAACTGGCGGCAATGGTCGGCGTCATATTGTACAAGGCAAAGGTGATAAACAGCCCAACATCCCCGGCGCACAGCTCCTCTAACACGATGCAGTGCATCAGGGCACGCTCTGCCGGGGACAAGTCAGCGCCATAGCAGTCGGGCATTCCCACCAGACCGAGGTCTTTATACTGCTCCAACGCCTGCCATAGGGGCGAGTCCTCGGCGATTACAGCTGCCGGATCCATGGTGTCGAGTCGAATCGCCACCGGGCGCATCACCTCCTCGGCAAAACGGCGGCAATTTTCCCGCACCGCAATCATCTCCGCCGTCAATCCGGCATCCAAATCGAAATCCGTCATAGCTCCTTGCACTCCCTGACTTTCACCAAAATTTGACGCAGTTAATCAAACCGCATCGACTTAATCAACAGTTGAACGCTCTCCGAGCGAATTCTTCAACACCGGCAAGTCATCAATTGATATCCTGTTGCACAGATCTCTTTTGAGACGCTCGGTTTCGACGCTGGGGCCGATGACGACCAGAGTGTCCCCGGCATCCAGGCGGTGATGCAAGCCCTGGGTGCGAAAAATAAAATCGTCACCCATAGCACGATCCACCATGCCCAGCAACACCAGGTCGTAGTAGTCGCGCAACCTGAAATCGCCGACTAGCCGACCGACGAGAAATGATTCCTTGTTGATTACTACCTGGGCAATGTTCAGATCCCTCTCGCTCATCAGCGTCTTTTCCATGACCTTGGATATCATCGGCTTTCTCAACTTGCGCCAGATCTTGAGGCCGCTGATTTCATAGGGATCGATCACCTTATCAGCCCCGGCCGCAAGAAATTTCGGTATCGAATCGGGCACGTCGACGATGGAGACAATTCGCACCAGGCGATCAATGGATCTCAAGGAAATAACCAGGAAGACGTTTTTTGCATCATCCGGCAGCAGGCAAAACACCGTATCGACATCGCCGCCGATGCCGACATCCCTCAGATCCTGATCGCGACCGTAATCCACCACAGCGGCTTCGAAACCCTGCTTTTGCGCCCGCCTGATGTTCTCTTCACTGCTATCGAGAACGATCACGTGATTCCTGATGCTGTTCAGGGAATCCGCAATATCCACAGCAATCTTTTCATAACCAAAAATAGCAATGCGGTGTTTTTTGTTCAGCATCTCTGCACTCACAACGTTTTAGGAGCCTTTTTAGTGGATTTACAAGCCGCTCTGTCTCAGCTTACCCTTGAAGTGATTAAAGCTGAAATCGTCACCGAACAACACCAGAATATCATCGCTCCTGACGACAAAATCTCCCGCTGGGTGGAAATGGAACTGCGGCCCATCGAGGTCGAATACACTGGTATGTGCATCACTGGCACGGCCATTGGAGACCACAATGCCAAACAGCACCAAACGATACTGGGGAAAATCAATCGCATCGATGCTTTTTCCGTCGGCAAGTGATTCTGGGGGGACGACTACCGCGTCGGTGCCCACACACTCATTGCCGCTGAGAATTCCGTAGATGGCATCGGACGCAACGGGCTGATCGACATAGGCGTTGACTACCCGACAGACCGACTCGGACGAGAGGACGACATGGTTGGCCCCCGCCAGGCGCAACTTTTCGGCCGACTCGCGCTGGTTGGAACGGGCGATAATTACCACGTCTTTGTTCAGGTAGCGCGCTGTCAGCGTAATAAAAACATTCACAGCATCGTCGCCGGTGGTACATACGATAGCTCGAACAGCCTCCTCGATGCGCAGCCGCGCCAACAACTCATTGCTGGTGGCATCCCCCTGTAGTGCAAAATAACCGGCAGCGCGGGCTCACTCTACTTTGTCCGGATCTTTCTCCAGGATCAGGAAATGCGCACCCTCCGCCACGAGCTTTTTTACCACGACCTCGCCCACTCTGCCGTAGCCGCAGACGACGGTGAAGTCATCAAAGCGCCTCAACTCAGCGAGAACCCAGTGCTCGCGCAATGTGCGCAACTTCTCGGCAAATGAGGCGACAATAATCGAGGTAAAGAACGCGATGACGCCGAGGCCGGAAACAATCAAGGCCATGGCTACGAATCGGCCCTCCGCTGTTTGGGGGACGATGTCCCCATAGCCAACGGTGGCAACGGTAACCAGCGACCAGTAGATGGCATCGAAAAATGTATCGATGCGACTCTCCGGCAGGCCGGCCTCCAGCACGTAAATTGCCATGCTGGATGCGACGATGATAAAACCGGCGAACATTCCCAGGGTGGCGAGCTCAAAGCGCTTCTCAGCGAGGACTTTGGCGAATTCGCTGACACTGCTGGCATAGCGAAATAGTTTAAACAGGCGAAACAGGAGAAAGATGCGCAGCACTCGCACACCCCGGAAACTGGGGAGAATGGCAAGCAGGTCGATAATGGCAAGTGGCGAAATGACATAGCGCCACTTCTGACTGATCACCTCCCCCAGGGCCGGAGCGATTCGAAAACTCGTGTGCATAAATTCCGCGCGTTCGAAATGCTCGATGATAATCGTTCGCGCGTCGTTGTAGACCCAGGCGCGCAGCAGATATTCGGTGATGAAGACCGTGACGATGAAGATCTCGAAGGCGTTGCCAAACCACCCCAGTTCGTTCTCGACCTGGTAGATCAGCAGCGACACCGAGAGAATCACCAAAGCGATCATGGTGGCATCGAAATAGGTTCGCATACGGGCATGAGGATCGCTCAACAGCCGGCAGAAAAAGTGTTTGACCTGGCGATAACGCGGGGAGTCATCCAGAAAGTAGCACAGACGAACAATTTTCTTGCTGATCACAGATTCCGGGCCGATTTTCATTTATTTTTCATGGTGATTGCCATAGGTGTTGCTTCATCCAGCGGCCGAACAATTTTTTCTTACGCCCAAATTAGCCCTGCAGATTACCGGGGCGGGAAGCTATTTCTTTGCCGACAACCATCCCTATGCCAACGGAGCCGCTACCCTGGCTGCATCCAATACCGCATCCAGGAGCACCCTAAGTACCAGACTCGTCGCCAGTTTCATCCTGGGGCTTGATTTGATACAGGCCTCCCCGGGGTTGAATAAACAGGCCGTCACAACTTGCTGTCATAATGTCCCCCGCGTACATCTCTCCCCGAACCATGGTTTTACGCCCGTCCAGCTTTTCTATCCAGGCTTCCAGGCGCAGTTCAGTATTGAGCGGTGTGCGCTGGTGGTAGCGAGTAGTCAGGATTCCGGTCATGCCCGGTTGCTTGCCCATCACCTGGGCCATACCCAGGAATTGGTCAAAAATAGCCGCTACATAGCCGCCATGGAGGGTGCCGGGAGGGCCCTCATAGGCCCAACCCGCAGTTACCTTACCGTAAGCGCGATCATCCTTGATCCACATATTGACCGGCGGCGCCAGCGGGTTGCTCAATCCCGAGAGGGGGTTGAGTTCATGGGCCAATTGACCGAAGTTGCCGTGGTTTTTCCCCTCCATAAACGCTGCGCGACCGTATAGACGGGGATAGTTGGCAAAGCGTGCAGCGGTCTGCTCCAGGCTCTGGGCAATACCGTGTAGCTCGTCGATGGGTGGCGTGCTGGTCACCAACACTTCGGTCAGTTGTTTCAGGGCCTTGGCCACGCGGCGCTTGGCCTGCCATTCGTCATTGTAGGCTGCGCTTATCTCTTCCGAGGCAAAGGGATTGACGGGCTGTTTCATGGCTTGCGGAGCCTTGCGTTAAGAACACCAGTGGAAAAACGCCACAAGTGTAACCGCTTGCCTGGAGTTTAACGAGAAGTACGTGATGTACTAGAGCGACAGCATCATTGCCGTATAGGCTTGGGGTCATTCCCGATTGCCGCCGCCAGGGTATGCTGGCGGCTTCCGGCAAGAGACTTGCGCTTGACTTTGTTGCTGGCGCCCGCCGTGATTTTTTTCGAGCCAGCCTCCAGTGTCGGTGTGATGAGCACCACTTCGAAAGCTCGGAGAGGATCTAAATAGTCGAGGGTATCGCTGTCCTCGGCAAGGCTACCAGTAGGAAAAGTGACGGCAGCGACGGCAATGATAACGACAGCTAATTTATTCATGGGGCATCCCTCTTTGAAGGCAAAACAACGACCTACTCTACTAAATTTAGTC
>CBDUUA010000127.1:0-6363 GCA_965370135.1 uncultured Cellvibrionales bacterium | reverse complement strand
GTGCGCGGTGCGGTGCAACAGCTACGAGACTCGGGTATCAATCTTGAAGTGCGCGTCACCTATGAAGCTGGCGACGGTATTCGCCTTGTTCGAGAGGCGTGTGCTGACGGTGTCGATCGCATTATTGTCGGCGGCGGTGACCGCAGTATTCATGAAGTCCTCAATGGCTTGCTCACTTGTGATGCCGATGTAAAGCCGGCATTTGGCATCTTGCCTCTCGGCTCGGTCAATGATTTTGCGAGGAGCTGTATCATACCCGGAGAACCGCTCAAGGCCTTGCAGTTGGCTGCCACCGGCGAGCCCCGCCTGGTCGATGTCGGGCGCGCCAACGATCGCTACTTCCTGAATGTTACCACCGGCGGCTTCGGCGCGGCTTTCACAACGGCTGCCCCGCCGGAGATCAAGCGCATCCTGGGCAGTACCGGCTATTCCCTGATAGGGTTGGCGATGGCGGCCAATTTTCAGCCCTACACGGGGGAGTTGGTACTACCGGATCAGAGACGGGGAATCCAGGCGCTTGTCGGCGCCGTCGGCAACGGTCGACTGGCCGGCGGCCAGGTGGTAGCACCCCATGCCGGTATTGATGACGGCTTACTCGATGTGCTGGTGATACGGGAATTTCCCATGAGTGCGCTTGGAAAAGTCGTTGACGAGCTTCAGGATCCTGGCCCCAGGGGCCGATACGTCACTTACCACCAGGTGCCCTGGCTCGAACTACGAGGTGAAAATAAGATACCGATGAATATCGACGGCGAGCCCGTCGAATTCGATACCGTGCGTTTCGAGGCGGTGCCGGTGGCGCTGAATCTGGTGCTGCCCCCGGATTGTCCGCTGATTGATAACCGCCATTCAGATTCAAGCTCGGATGGTGAATAGGCCGAACAGCTCAGTATTTCGACGTCCTGTTGTTGTTGTTGTTGTTATTATTATTGTTAACATGAGAAACAGCAGGCTATGATTTCTCAGTCAATCCGCTGGCTCAGCCTGTTTAATGGCAGCATAAACGACAAACTTTTTGTTGCTGTATTTCTCCTGGCAATTGCCAAACAAGCGCTTTAATTTTGCGTTGTATTGTAAATGCTTGTTGCCAACCACCCACAATTGACCACCGGGCTGCAGGCAATCATGGCTCTGCTTGAACATCCGCCAGGCAATATGATCTCCCATAGCTTGACCCTGGTGAAATGGCGGATTACAAATTACCAGGTCGGTCTCCCCAAGCTCGAGGTCACGCAGGCAGTCGTTGGCGATAAACTCGGCTGGGGCTGGCTCGCTTGTCGATTCGGCTATCGATTCTGTCGATTCGAGATGGGCTTTATCCAGCGCCAAGGGCCAATTCGTTCGTGCGGATGCCAGTGCCATATACGATTCGTCAACAAAGCTTAGCCTCGCCTGTGGCTGCGAAATTTTCGCCGCTATGCCCAGTACCCCGTTGCCACAACCCAGATCGATGATATGCCGGCTGGCAGGCAGTTGGTCAATCACCGACAGCATGGCCCGGGCGCCGATGTCGAGTTGCTCCCGCGCAAATACATTGGCGTGATTGCACATTTCAATGTCCGACTCAAGCCCCTGCGGCTGCCAAATATAGTGGCCTGGATACGGTGATGCCGGGCTTGCTCCCGCAAGGACTGTGTCCAGTTGCGGCAGGATCAAGCGAGATTTTTTCTTTGCCAGTGATGTTTTGGTGGGGCCCAGGTATTTCTCAAAAAGGGCCAGCGTGCTGGTGTGGATGGATTTCACCATGCCGGCGGCCATTACCACGGAGTCGGCATCAATATGACCCGCCAGGCCCGCCAATTGATGTTCCAGTAGGGCCAGGGTTTTTGGAACCTTGATTAATACCAGGCCGAACACCCCTGACAGTGGCTCAGTAGCAGGAATACATCGCGGCACGGTATCAAAACCATTGCGTTTGAAATTGGCCATGGCGCCCTGATGAGCGACAAGGGAATCGCCCCAACTGCTGACATCCTGCTCGCGAAATGCGATAGCCAGTGCCCCAAACTGGTCATTCACCACCAGTACCGGGCGACCCTTGGCAGCCGAGGCATTCGGGCCCTCATCGGCTGTGGTATTCAAGGCGATAGTATTCAACAAGTATTCATCGGCCGCATCCCATGCCTGCAGGGACTCATTTTGCCGCAGTGGAAAGCGATTCAGCCGGTAAGATCCCATTGCTGTGGTCATTTGCATAATGGTTTGCCTGTTTTTAAGGGTAAAAATCAAGGGTAAAAAATGTGTCGCAGCATAGCTGGCGGGGGGTATTAGCTCCGAAGGGCCGGGCTGATGGAGGAAATACCAGATTGATATGTCTGTGTTCACATAGGGTACCTGCTATTGGCAGCGGGGTCGAATGCATTTCGGTACATCGCCTGCATGGATCCAGGTGCCCGGGATTCGTCGGCAACGAACCCCCGCTTTGTGTCTCACCCTCTGGGCCGCGTAGCTGTATTCAGATACCAGGACCTAATGGCCCAAAGTTGCTTTTTGTGTGACCCTTTCGTTGGTGTTGTAAAATAGGCGCGACCCCTTTATTTACCCCGCGCTCATTCGGCAGGCCAAAGCAAAAAGACTGGTGTTCCCCACGCCCGTGGGGATGAACCGAGTCAACGACTGGCGCGATGCAAGTGATCCACGTGTTCCCCACGCCCGTGGGGATGAACTGTCTAGAACCGGCTCTAAGGGGATAATGAGGCTAGGCCTAGCTTTGTACCAGCGTAGATAAAGGGCCATGTGGAGCCTATGCTCAGGTTGCCACGCATTGAGTTTTCGGCCGAAGGAAGGGTCGGGCGCCTGCGGCCTATTACAAATTCGTTGATGCGGACTTTATGTGTCAATCAAGCTGCAGTCAGCCCCAGGTTGTTAACAAAGGGTTTGAAGTCTTTATCAGAAAAAAGTAGAGGAAGCTTCCTTTCAATGCAAAATGAAGCAATAATCACGTCAATAGGCTTGCGAATTGTAATTCCTTTTTTACGTAAAGCCCGAAAGTTGTCCGCACTTTTTATTGCCATATCCTTTCCGACCAAGTCAAAAATTATTAAATCATCGAAAAGTGATTTCGCAGTCTTATAATCCTTATCCACCCTGAACCCTTGCAGAACTTCTGTTAGAATCAAATCACCCACCGCTACCGGTCTTATCCCAAGCGTCCCGTTCAGTGTGTCGGTTTGCTTATTATCAATCCCGTTGAAGTAATCAATCCACACGCTGGAATCCACCAAAATCATGATGAAGTCGTTCTCATATCGTCCAGGTCGCCGGTCCACTTAAGCTGGCCTCGGAAGTTTTTTATCCTTTCCTGCTTTTTTAGTCTGATCAAGGTCTTGAGGCCTAGTTCTACCGCGTCTTTCTTGGTCTTTAAACCGGTCGCATTGAGTACATCGTTCATAAGTTTGTCATCGATTTCAATATTCGTCCGCATACGCCAACCTTTTGTGTGTGATATCTGCAATGTGTACACAAACTAACATACGCACACATGGTGATGCAATTGACGCGAAAATTATAAAGTATGCAGCCACTTCGCTACAGCGCATTGAAAACCTATTGGTTGCCGGCACAAAAATGAACGGCTCAGAAAAGAAAGTACTATGGATATTCGATGCTGGTGATGTGCCTATTCGATACCGGTGATAGTGCATACCCGCAGGCGCTCTACCATACCCTTGGGGGTGATTTCGAACTGGAAGCTGTGTTTGACCTTGCAGCCGGCGTTATTGAGGGTTTCCTGGGATGCGATTATCTCGCCGGCTCGGCAGAACGATTCCATGCGCGCGGTCAGGTTGACAGCGTGGCCGACAACGCCATATTTGACGCGTTTTGCACAGCCGATATTGCCGGCGACGACATCGCCGCTATTCACGGCGATGCCAACGCCGATGGCGGGCAGGCCAAGGCGCTGATTTTCCCGGTTGATTTGGTTCACGGCACTTTGCATTTTGAGGGCGCAGGCAAGCGCTCGATCCGCATGGTCGTGTTGATTGATGGGCGCGCCGAAGATCGCCAGGATAGCATCGCCGATAAACTCATCGATCGTGCCCCGGTGTCCCATGATGATTTCCGACATCACCCCGAGATAGTTGTTTAATAGTTTGACCACCTGGGGCGGCGCCAGTTTTTCCGCCATGGTGGTAAAGCCGCGAATGTCGGCCATCAGGATGGACACCCGGGTCATTTTGCCACCCAGGTGCAAGCCATTGGGCTGGGCCAGAATGCTATCGACGATCTCTTCTGATACATAGCGGCCGAAGGTATCCCGAATAAACTTGTGGTTTTGTTCAAGATCCTTGCGGTAGCGTTGTTCCCGGTCATGCCAGCGCTTTCGCTCAAGGCCCGCGTTGAGTCGGGCGTTCAGTAGTACGCGGTTGATCGGTTTGATCAGGAAGTCATCGGCGCCGGCCTCGATGCAATTGATTACTGACTCTTCGTCGTGGATGCCAGAGATCATCACCACGGGGATGGCGCGCCAGCGTTCACTTGCCTTGAGCTGGGTCAGGATTGCCAGACCGTCGACTTCCGGCATGGTGAGGTCGAGGAAAATAAGGTCAAAAATGGCGCTTGCCAGCAGGTCGAACACCTTCCTGCTGCTGGAGCTGGTTTCTACATTATGCCCAAGTTGTTGTAAGTGGCGGGCCAATACCAGTCGATTGGCATCGTCGTCATCGATGATCAATATCCTGCCGGGTTCTGGTTTACTGGACGACGGATTATTTTTTGCAGTTTTGTGAGCGTCTTCAAGTTCTTGCAATAACATTCGGGCGTCTTTGCCCAGCTCTTCCACCATCGGCTTGTGGTCAGAGCGCAATTGTTGGTGTCCACACAGCAAATCGGAGTGCCCGATAATGCTGTTTAGCTCCTTGCGAATCTGGTGCAGAACCAGGCGATCGGCGGGATCAAAGCCGTCGTTGGCGGCGGCGCGGGTGAGGGTGCTGAACAGGCTGGAAGCAGCGGTATTCATGCTTCCGGTCTCGGAGTCAAATGCCTTATTTTGCAGTGGCCGCAGTTGATCCTGCACGCGCCTGGTGTTCTCGGCGATGGCATGAGCAATGTTCATTAATGCGGCGAATTGGGCGCTATCTTGCGGCACCTGTTCCTCATCTTTCACTTTTTGAAGGTTTCTTGAGTATAGATGCCAATGCCCCCTTGCCTAGCTGCCGGGGGTGGCCCGCGGTTTGCGCCTTCGGGGGCCACTGTCTACACTTTTATTCAATTCACCAGGGCATGGACTGCCTGGTAGCGGCAAGAAAATTGACAAGCAGGTGGGCACATAATGTTGGATGTACTGGCACAGGTAGAAATCTTTGCGGGGCTTACTGAGGACGAACTCGAGGCGCTGGCGGCAAGTAGCGTTAGCAGGCAATACCCAAAAAATACTGTAATTATTAACGATGGCGATAACGCCGATTCTCTGTATCTAATCGATTCGGGTCGCGTCAAGGTGTATTGCAGTGACAAGAACGGCAAGGAGTTCATTATGAACACCCTTGAGGCCGGGGACTATTTTGGTGAGCTGGCTTTACTCGATGATGACCGTCGCTCAGCGTCCGTGCGCACTATGGAGCGGTGCTGTTTTCGTATTATCTATAAGGAAGATTTTCAACGGGTCATTTCCTCTCACCCGAATATCGCCCGCATTTTGATGCGCAACCTGACACGCAGGGTGCGCACACTGACCGACAAGGTCAAGAGCCTGGCCTTGCAAGATGTCTATGGGCGTGTGACTAAAGTGCTCACGGGTATGGCGCGGCCTCGTGAAGACCAGAGTCTGTTTATTGCCGAGCGCCTGACCCAGCAGGATATCGCCGACAGGGTAGGGGCGTCCCGCGAGATGGTTGCTCGCATTCTTAAAGACTTGACTATCGGTGAGTACATCGGCTTTGAAGGTCGCAATATTGTCATCAACGGCAAGTTGCCGGCCAGCTATTGATTGGGCTCCAGCGGGTAACCTGACTCCAGCGGGCTAACCCAGCACCAGCGGGTTGCGGCTCATTGCCGTAGCGATCATATAGGCGGCACAGGCGCAGGCTACCACCATCGCTATGCCGCGAATCACCCTGTTCTTGCCGTAGTTCAGCGCCAGCATGCCAAAGCCGATATAGGCGATAAGCGCCAGCATCTTGCTGGTGAGCCAGTAGGAATTGACAAAGGGATACTGCTGGCTGGACCAGGCCAGAAAAATGCCGCTGGCAAACAGCAGCGTGTCGACAATATGGGGCAGTCGCTTGATCCAGCGCTGCTGCAATAGCCTGGATTCCACCAGCACCAATATTCCGCGCAAGACAAAGCCACTCACTGAAACCAGCACCAGTGCGATGTGTAAATACTTGATGATCAGCCACATAAAATAATTACCTGTTAAAG
>CBDUUA010000126.1:0-6363 GCA_965370135.1 uncultured Cellvibrionales bacterium | reverse complement strand
ACAAGAAAAGAAGAGAAGAGGACAGCATTCGGATGATTGGGGAATCCACATTATTGAGCCTGGCGCTGCTGTACGTCTGCCTGCTGTTCTTACTGGCCTGGTATGCTGACCACAAGCCTAATCTGAGCCGCAAGTTCCATCCCTTGATCTACGCCCTGTCGCTGTCGGTCTTTTGTAGTTCCTGGACATTCTACGGCGCCGTAGGTAGTGCATCCAATTCCCCCTGGAGCCATCTACCCATCTACCTCGGCCCCATCCTACTCTATGTTTTTGGGTGGCCGGTCATTCGCCGCTTACTGACGGTTGGCTCCCGCCAACGGGTAACCTCCATTGCCGATTTTATCGGATCACGCTATGGCAAGCGCCAGGGGCTTGCAGCATTGGTAACGCTGGTGGCGGCCGCCGCGGTATTGCCCTATATCGCCCTGCAACTCAAAGCCCTGTCACAATCCTGGGCGATTGTCGCCAACTACGCAGACTTCGCCGCCACGCCGCCGGGAGACAGTGCCATGTTTGCGGCCATCATCATGGCTGTCTTTACTATCCTGTTTGGTACTCGCAGGTTGGATAGCCTGGAGCGTCACCGCGGTGTTATGGCCGCCATCGCTGCCGAGGCCGTGGTAAAGTTACTGGCATTTTGCACCGTCGCTGGTTTGGCGGGCGTATATTTGTTCAGCCAGCTCAGTGCTGAACAGCTGACCGAGGCGAGCCGCCCCTGGCGTGGCCTGGAGATCAATCCCGACTTTTTCGCCCAGACCTTGATCAGTATGTTAGCCATCATCTGCCTGCCACGGCAATTTCATGTGACCGTGGTCGAGTACCAGGAAGAACGCGACAGCCAGTGGTCCCGCTGGCTATTTCCACTCTATCTACTGGCGTTTATGCTGTTGGTCATCCCCATTAGCATTGCCGGACAGCATATGTTTTCCGTGAGTTCGGTCAATCCGGATACCTATGTGCAGCTTATGCCCCTGGTACTGAAGCATAAGGCCATCACCATCGCCGCCTTTATTGGTGGTATCTCCGCCGCCACCGGCATGGTCATCGTCGCCACGGTAAGCCTGGCTATTATGGTGACCAATGAGCTAGTGGCCCCCGCCATGATTCGCTTTACCCGGGATTCCACCTTGGGCCTGGTCAGGCTGGGCGACAGCCTCAGACACATACGCCAGTTCAGTATTGCCCTGATTTTCTTGCTGTCATGGGTGGTGGGTCGCCAATTGGTGGCAATTCCCGACTTGGCCGAGATCGGTTTTCTCTCCTTTCTGGCTGCCGCACAGTTAGCGCCATCCCTGCTGGCAGGGCTATACTGGCCCCGGGGCCACGCCGTCGGCGTCATCGCCGGTATGGTGGCGGGACTGGCAATCTGGGTCTATAGCGCGCTGTTACCCGCCTTGTTACACGACAGTCACAGCCTGCTGCAGTTCGGGCCGTTTATGCTCGACTGGCTGAGACCCACGGGTTTATTCGGTCTGCATACCGACTACCCACTGGCCCACGCGACATTCTGGAGCCTGCTGGTCAATCTCGGCGTATTCGCACTGGTCTCGGTGATGGTTAAACCCGATGCCGCCGATAAGCGCCAGGCCAGGCTGTTCCTCGAAGCACCCTTCGACAGTCACGATGCCCTCAAACTGGACTTTTCCCGCAGCGCCATTCGGGTCAGCCAATTGCGAGCACTACTGCCACCGTTCCTGGGCGAGTCCCGAGCGGCCCAGTTGTGGCAGCAATTCGAAGCCCTCAACGAGCAACGGCTACTGCCCGGGGACAGGGCCCCCCAATTTGTGGTCGGCCGCATCGAGTCGCTGCTGGCAGCCAATATTGGCGCCGCCTCCGCTCATCGCGCCATGCTGCAACTGGAAGAGAGTCAACAGTTGGAATATCGCGACCTGGCCGGCATGGTCACTGAGGCCAGCCGGGTCAATGAATTCAATCGGGAACTACTGCAGACAACTGTCGAGACTGTCAGCCAGGGGATCGTGGTAGTGGATCGCGACCTGAATCTGGTGGCCTGGAATAAAAGCTATGAAGCGCTATTCGATTTTCCCGAGCGCTTTCTCTATATTGGCTGCCCGGTTGAAAAGGTCTACCTCTATAACGCCCAGCGAGGTCTGCTGGGCGCCAAAAGCCACTACGAGGAGGAAATTGCCAAACGCTTGTCACTGCTTCGCGAAGGCAGCCCCTACCGGCTCGAACGCAGCCTGCCCACCGGTATCGTTATCGACATCCGCGGCAACCCCATGCCCCACGGTGGCTTCGTCACCACCTATACCGACATCACAGAATATAAGGAGATGCTGAGACAAATAGAGGAGAACCGTGACGCCCTGGAACAACGGCTGGAAAAAGGCGGTCTCGCTTTGACTGAAACCAATGCTCGGCTGCGCACGGAGAATCGACTCAGGGCCCAGGCCGAGGCCAAGCTGCGCGAAGCGCACACCAGTAAATCCCGCTTCATGTCCGCCACCAGTCACGACTTGTTGCAACCCATTAATGCCGCGCGCTTGTTCACCGCCACACTCAAGGCGCGACAGCAGGAAATGCCGGATCCGGGGCTGAACCGCATCGTCGACAGCATCGACAACTCGCTCGCCGGCGCGGAGGAGCTGATTGCCGCCCTGCGTGAAATCGCGCGACTGGACTCCGGCAAACAGCAGCCCCAGCGCATCAACTTTAACGCCGCAGATTTTATCGACAAGCTGACTGCGGAATTTGCCATGATGGCGAAGATGAAAGACCTGCCGCTCATTAGCCGCTGCAGCCATGTATGGCTGTACTCCGACCCTCATTTACTGCGCCGGATACTACAGAATTTTTTATCCAACGCTATTCGCTACACCAATAGTGGCAAGGTATTGGTGGGCTGCCGTCGGCTCAAAGACAGCCTCCGCATCGAAGTCTGGGATACCGGGCCCGGCATACCGGATAGTGAACACATGCGCATTTTCACTGAATTCGAACGCCTGCAGCGCAGTGGTACCGGTGGCGACCAGGGGCTGGGACTGGGCCTGGCCATCGCCAAGCGCTGCGCCGACATGTTGGGGCATCAGGTCGACCTGCGCTCCAAGCCGGATCACGGGACTATGTTCGCCATTACCGTGCCCTTCGGCCGCCCCGAAGAGAGAGCCCAGGTCAGCGGGGAAAGCACCGTCGAAAGCGACCTCAACGGGCTGCGAACCCTGTGCATCGATAATGACGCCGACATCCTGGACGGCATGGAGCAATTATTGGGAGCCTGGGGCTGCGAGGTGGCGACTGCCCGCGACGGCAGTAGCGCGAGCACCATGTACGCAGGGCAGACGCCGTCTATTATTCTTGCGGATTACCACTTGAACGCTGGGGAATGTGGTCTGGACGTCGTTATCGATCTTAACAAGGGGCGCCCGAAACCAGTGCCTGCCATCGTCATCAGCGCCGATGACAGCGCCCAGGTTCGCTCCAAGGTCAGAAGCGCCGGTTACAAGTTTATGGCCAAGCCGGTCAACCCCGGTCGTTTGCGCGCCATGATCCGCGCTCTGGCCGATACCAGCAAGCTGTAGCGGGTACGCCTTCGGGGTGATATTAGCCTGGCGGTGGCGCTACCAGCTCCGAGGGCTGTTCCAGGGCGAGGGTATTAAGCGCCAACACCGCCTGAGTGCGGGAGTGCACCCCCAGTTTTTTGAAAATCTCGGTCATATGAGCCTTGATGGTAGCCTCGGTCACATCGAGCTTATAGGCAATTTGCTTATTCAATAAGCCCTCCACCAGCATCGAAGCCACGCGGAACTGCTGCGGCGTCAGGCTCGCCACGGATTCGGATACGTCGAGGGAGGCAATATCGGCCCCCCACCTGGCCCGCTGTACGGCATCGGGGGCGACCACCTCCCCCGCCAGCACCCTGGCAATGGTGCGCTGCATATCCTCAACCGCCGCTGACTTCGACAGGAAACCGGATGCCCCATAGTCCAGTGCGCGGCGCATGGTCTCCGGATGGCTATTGGCCGATACCATGATGACAGAACATTTGAGGCAATTACCGGTAATAAAAGCCAGCGCACTGTAGCCGTGGGCGCCGGGCATATGTAAATCCAGCAGCACCAGGTCAATATCCTGTGCCTGGGCCAGCCAATGCTGTACCTCGGGAATATCCGCCGCTTCAAACACCCGGGCGCCTGGATAGGTGTTGATAATAATTTGCTTCAGTGCCGAGCGAAACAGCGGGTGGTCATCGGCAATCAATATCCCATGCGGTTCATCAGGCATTCCGTGGCTCCCATCTATTATTATTTTCCCAGCGCTTATAACGAACAAGCGCCGCTGACCACTACAGAACGAGATCTGCAGAACTGACGGTATAACAAAAAAAACGGGGCAAAGATAGCCCGGGCCAAGGGGGGCAGTTGCACGTGCTCTCACAATGGCAGGAGTGGCTTGACTTGGATGGCGCTCGATACCGGCCTCCATGCCGCCTGATTTATGTGGTTTTGCCTATAGGAATACCGGCGCTGTGTGGTGCTGGATCCACACGCCCGGTAATCCAGTAATAGCCGTCCCGGTCACGGCGGGCGCCATCACCGCTGAAATAATAGCCGGGAAAAGCCGCAAAATAGTTGTCATAAAAACGCTGATGATCACCGTAAATAGTTCTGGCCTGGCCCGGCCAGCTATGCCGTAGCACCAACTTGCCCTGGCCTTCTCCAACCAGCAATTGCCCACCGGCATCCATCAGTTCCGGCTCAACACCGAAAAACGGCAAGGTCGCGGAGCCGGGCTTGAGAGCCGTTGCCCCAGGCAGTGGCGCAATCATGATGCCGCCGGTTTCCGTCTGGCACCAGGTATCCACGATGGGGCATTTGCCGCCGCCAAAACCCTGGTGAAACCAGCGCCACACATCGGCTTCAATCGCTTCGCCGACCGAGCCCAGTAGCCGCAGGCTCGACAAATCAGCACCCGTAAATACATCACTGCCGTGAACCATCAAGCTACGCATGGCGCTGGGCGCAGCGCATAAAATGCTGACCTTGTACTTGTCAATAATCTGCGACCAGCGGCTTGCATCGGGGTAGTCGGGCACGCCTTCATGCATCACCGTGGTCGCTCCGTTAGCGAGTGGCCCATAGACCACATAGCTATGGCCGGTGACCCGGGCAATATCGGCGGTACACCAATAGATGTCCCCCGGCTGATAATCAAACACATACTGGTGGGTTACCGACGCGTAGACCAGATAGCCACCACAGGTGTGCACCAGACCCCTGGGCTTACTACCACAAGCCGAGGTATACAAGATAAAAAGCGGATCTTCCGCCGCCATCACCTCTGGCTCACAATGTAAGGGCTGGCCTGACAGTAGCTGCTGATACCAGATATCCCTGCCGTCCTGCCAGGCAACCGCTGCACCACTGCGCTCGACCACCACCACATGCTCGACCCTGGCATTGCCACAACCCGCGATCGCCGCATCGACATTCTGCTTCATCGGCATCTGCCGGCCCGCCCTCAGATTATGGTCGGCGGTAATCACCCAGCGGGACTTGCTGTCTTCAATGCGATCACCGAGCGCCTCTGCAGAAAAGCCACCAAAGACTACCGAGTGCAATGCGCCGATGCGTGCGCAGGCCAGCATCGCCACCACAGTTTCGGGGATCTGGGGCATATAGATGGTGACCACATCCGATTTCGCCACGCCCAACTGGCGCAAACCATTGGCAAACCGGCACACCTCATTGTGTAGTTCGCGATAACTGATCAAGCGATGGCTCTCATCCGGATTGTCCGGTTCCCAAATGATCGCAGTAGTATCGCCCCGGGCGACCAGGTGTCGGTCGAGGCAATTGGCCGCAACATTGAGCAGTCCATCTCCATACCAGCTGATATGCAAATCCCGCTGCGCGAAGCTGATGTCTGCGACCTCGGTAAAGGGTTTGATCCAATCGATTCGATGAGCCTGTTCCGCCCAGAACGCATCCCGCCGCTCGATCGAGTAGCGATACATCGCGTGATACTGCCGTTCATCAATCAAGGCATCTCGGCCGGCCTGCGAGGTCACCGGATATAGTTGTTGCTCACTCATTCCCTGTTACCAGCCCCCTGCGTTCGAATTGATAAAAAGTGATTTAACAAAAGTAATTCAATAAATGAATGGATGAAAAACCCATGAAGCAAAGGAATACGTGCATAGTGTAAATTCGCCGCTAAGTGTGCCCATTAGACCTAGGTCGAAAGATGTCCACTCTTTAGCCCAATTTAGCCCAATGTAGACTAATGGCTAATACTTTTTGACTCGCATTAACCCTGACAATAACGCTGTCAATAAAAACCTGTGGAGGGGTAGACAATGACTGTTAACATAAAGAACAAAAGAAATCCTATTTACACGGCAAT
>CBDUUA010000125.1:0-6388 GCA_965370135.1 uncultured Cellvibrionales bacterium | reverse complement strand
GGTAATGGGATACCTAATGAGATAGCTAATGGGATAGAGCAAATAAAGCGGGTGCTTTATAGCATAAATCGTCGATCGAATTAAAGAACTGATCGCAATTCAGTGAGTTCGGTTCTGTTACCAAGTCCGGCGAACCAGGCCGGGGCAGCTACTGCGATAACCGCTGGTAATTAGCCTGAAAGGTTTCTGCCCGCTTGATACGACCTACTAAATCCTGGTTATCGGGAATGAGTACCAGCGCCTGGCGCCAGCTATCGATCGCGCTGTCGAGTCGGCCTCGAGTGTAGAATTTTTTTCCCTCGGCAATCAAGGCCGCACTCTGCTCCCCGATGAGCGCATCGAGGCGCCCGTGCTCCTCTTGTGCCACCGGCTCTTTGAAACCGAGGGTATCCAGTTTATTCAACGCCGTCCGCGCTTGCAGGTAATCGCCGCGCTTGAGCGCCTTATCGTAGTCCCGCCAGAGTTCGTCCCTTTTCTTTTTATTGGCTTTTTGCCGGCCCTGGGCGCGCCGGCGCGCGTCCAGGCTCGACTTGGCATCAACAAATGCAATGCGCTCCCTGCTCTGCTGCGACTCCCCCAATTGCAGTATCTGACGGTCATATTGTTTTGCCAACTGGTATTGCCCCATATCATAGGCATTTTGCGCCAGCGGTGTTATAAACACCGCCAGGCTGGCAGCCTCCTGTTTCATATCGTAGAGCTTGTTGTGCAGCCGTTCATCCCGAGGATAGACGTCACTCAGCATCCGGGTCAGCTCAATTTCCCTGGGCAGCATGTGCCCGCGGTGCAGCTTCAGATTTTGCTTGATGCCATCGACATAGGCCGATTGTTTGTTGGAATAATCTTTACGAGCCTGTTCTAACGCAGCATTTTGCGGCAGGGCATCCAGCCCCTCGGCGTAGAGTTGTCCGGCCGCGTACCACAGTTGCTGCCGCTCTTGCTCGAGGGCACTGCCAAGCAGGTCTTGCACGTACAGCTCAGATGCCAGCTCCAGTTGCCGGGCATACTGCTGGCGCTGTTCTCCACTGAGTTGTATCGGAGTCGCTGAGCGCAGCTGCGAACGCGCCTGGGTAAATTGCCGCTGCTCCAGCATCAGGGCATAGCCCTCCGGGTCAAAGGACGTCGGCGCCTCGGTGCTCACACAGCCTTGCAGCCCAAACAGCATCGCGAACAGCAGCCTGTTTCGTGGTTTCATGCGGCCTTCCTCTTACCCATGAGATCATCTATCAGGCTGGTCATAGGCATACGGTATTCGGGGGCAACATCTTCTACCGTATAGATAATCGAAGGCAGGGCCTTGCCCCGCAAGCGAATACTTTTGTAGCTGCTTGCCATGATCTTCCCACTCTCCTGCATCTTTTGGTACAGGGCATCTTCAATGATCACTTCGCCGCCGGAGGACTCCCCGCACAATCGCGATGCCAGGTTGACGGAATCCCCTACCACGGTGTATTCCATGCGCTCACTGTCACCCATCACCCCTGCCAACATTTCTCCCGAATTCACCCCGATACGAACCATGACTTCCGACTTGCCGTCGGCTACCCGGGCCTGGTTCAAGCGGGTCACCAGCTTCTGTATCAACACCGCGCAGGAAATTGCATGAAAACTATGTTCGGCATCCGCCTTTGGCGCACCAAATACCACCATGGCGCAGTCGCCGATAAACTTATCCACGGTGCCGAAAAAGAAGCGGCTGCACTGGGTAAAATAGCCGTAGTATTCGTTGAGGAACTCGGCCACCTCCTCCGGTGACATCTGCTCGGACATGGTGGTAAAACCGACGATATCGGCAAATAGCACCGTGGCCTCGACCCTGGCGCCACCAATATTGACCGTATCCAGTTGTGACAGCATTTCATCCGCCACATCTTTCGCCAGAAAACGCGACAGCAGCGACTCCACCTGGGTCTTCTGCAATAGACCCTGCCCCATCTCGTTGATGGCGGACATCAACTGGCCCAGCTCATCGCCCCTGCGCTCCACCGTATTCGACTGCACCTCACCACCGCTGCCAATGGTGGCAATCGCTTCCAGTATTTGACTGATGGGCCGGGATACGTGACGGCTGATAAACCAGGCCAGCACCATCGCCATCAGTGTCACCAGCGCGCAGGTCACCAGCAAGGTGCGCAGGGTGCTGCTGTAGGCCTCAGAGTGCAGGCTGGTTTCGATATTGATGTGTGCGGCACCGGCGCTGACACCCCTGAAAGCAATCGGGCTACTGAAGGCGACGATAACCGGTGGCTCCTCCAATATCGATGCCAGGCCACCCTCAAGCTCCGGCAGTGGGGCGATATCGGTTCGGCTGTAACCCGCCTTGGCAACAATTTGTTCATTGCTGTCGACTATCGCAGCCCCTGAAATGCGGGGCAATTTGACGAAATTGGCGGTCATGACATCCAGCGCCACCTGGTCATTGGTAAACAGCGGCTCGACCACACTGGCAGCCAATTGCATGGACAGGGCGGTACCAAAATCCTGAATCTGTTTATGGCGCACCTCGTTCTGCTTGACCAGGATAGCGATGCTCATCACCCCCATCCCCAACACCATCAGCAAGGCAATAAGCAGGGCCAGACGCAATCCCAGGGGCATGCGTTTGAGTTGCCCGAGGGGTAGTGGTCGCTGAAGAGGGTTACTAGCCATAGGATTCCGTCGGCTGTTGTTGTTGCTTAAAGGTTGTTGCTTAGTTGCTTAAAGGCTCTTGTTTAAAGGCATTAGTTAAAGGCAATCGTTTAAGGGCAATCGTTTAAAAGCAATCGTTACGCGCAAAGGGCTGGGCGCAAACCACATCCACGGCACAAGCCACAGCCTGATAATTATAGAAGGCGCTCACAAAACGTGGGAAAAGTGAAGGCATTTGGACTGAATATTTTCCGCAAGCAGGGAACCCGGGTGTTTTTCTGTGACCGGCATCACCTGCAAAAAGAGCCCTCCAGAACCACCAGCAGCCCTATCCAGCAGCCCTATCCAGCAGCCCTATAAAGATCGCAATATGTCCACCGGCGGTGTAGTCACTGCTTTGCGACTGGCCAATGTGCCAATTGCGGTGATCAGGATGCCGCTGAGTAGCGGGCCGAGCAACCACAGCCACGGGTGTGGCCGCCAGTCGATGCGAAATACTCGCTCCTGCAGCACCCAGGTCGTTGCCTCTGCCCCGGCCGCGGCCAGCACCCCGGCTATCAGACCCAGCAGCAGAAATTCAATGCATATGCTACCGAGCACCAGTCGTGCCGGAGCCCCCAGGGTGCGCAGGATACTGCTCTCGCGAAATCTCTCGGTCATGCCGGATTGCACGGTGGCAATGAGCACCAGCGCACCACAGGCCATCACCACCCAGAGTACGGCCTCGATCGCGAGGCTGACCTGGCGAATAATGGCGCGGATCTGCTGAATGATGGCATCCACCTCGATCACCGTCAGTGTGGGAAATGCCCGCACCATCGCCCCCAGCAACGGCTTGCGCGCCGCCGGCAGATAAAAGCTGGTCATATAGGTGGTCGGATAGGCCTGCAACATCGCCGGGGGAAAAATCATGTAGAAATTGGGCCGCATATTTTCCCACACAACGTCCCGGATACTCGACACTTCGACCTCGAAACCCTCGCTGGCCACCTGAAACCGCAGCTTATCCCCCAGCGCCACACCCAGGGACTGGGCCAGCCTGCCCTCGATCGACACCAGGTTTTGCTTGCTGTCAGCGGGCCACCAGCGACCCTGGAGCAAAGCGTTGTCCGCGGGTCGCGCGGCGCTACTGGTGAGGGCCAGTTCGCGATCCAGCTCCGCGCTACCGGCGGAGTCCGGGCTAATCCGCTGCTGCGTCTGTCGACCATTGATATGGGTAAGCCGACCCCGAACAATCGGGTAGAGCCCGGCATCACTCAACTGGTGTTGCGCCATCCAGCTCTTCAGGCGCTCCAGTTCGACGGGCTGTACATTCACCAGAAAGTGGTTCGGCGTGCCTTCCGGAATTTCCTGCCGCCACTCGCCAATCAGCGAGGTTCGGGTCACCAACAGTACCAGAAATAACATCATGGTAATGGCGAAGACCACGATTTGCATCGCGTTTTCCACCCCCCGACGGCGCGTGGCAGAGCTGGCCAGCAGCCACATATTGCCGGCATTGGAGCCCACCAGGCGGGTGGAGCGGATCAACAACCAGGCCAACACCGAGACCAGCACCACCGACACCAGCAGGCCCGCAAACACCGCTGCGGTCAATTCCACACTGCCGCTATACCAGACCATCAGCGCAAACAGGCCGCCCAGCCCCACCAGCCAGGACACCACCGGCGCGACTCGCCGCGTCTGGACATCCTTGCGCAGTGCTGCCAGGGGTGACACCTGCCGCAGCGCCCACAGTGGCGGCAGGGCAAAGGCAAACAGGCAAACCACCCCGGTGGCAGCGCCCAGGCCATAGGGATGCCAGCCGGCAGGCTCCAGCTGTATATCTGCCAACGCGCCGATCAGCACCACGATCACCGCCTGTATCAACCAACCCAGCACAAAACCCAGGCCGATAGCCACCACCAGCAGGGCCGTGAACTGCTGCAAGTAGATACTGTTGATTTTCGCCCCGGAGGCGCCCAGGGTTTTCAGCACCGCGACGTTCTGAATATGTCTTTCGGTATGCCGGCGAGCGGCGATGGCGATGGCCGCCCCCGCCAGGGCCACACCCAGGGCGCCGCCGAGCGACAGATAGGATTGTGCTTTTTCAATCGCCCCCGCCACTCGTGGGCGCCC
The DNA here is from genome assembly GCA_965370135.1 of uncultured Cellvibrionales bacterium. Classification (GTDB taxonomy): domain Bacteria; phylum Pseudomonadota; class Gammaproteobacteria; order Pseudomonadales; family JAHEGP01; genus JAHEGP01. The sequence goes on along the minus strand of CBDUUA010000125.1, from coordinate 1,642 downwards.
TTCCGTGACCGTGTAAACACGATGCTCCGGCAATAATTGCGGCGCCAATCGCTGCCGATAGCGCTCAATCTGTTGCTCGGTGCCCGCAAAACCGTAGCGGTAGCGCACCCGGCTACCCGGCTGCACCACCGCGGCTCGATCCAGGTCATCGGCGTGCATCAACAAGCGGGGTCCCAGGGTAAAACTGGAGCTCACACCCGCCGGCTCATTGACCAGGATACGATCGATGCGCAAACTGGCATCGCCAATATCAATAGTATCCCCAGGACTGAGCTGCAGGGCATCCAGCAAACGCGCGTCCACCCACAGTTGACCGGCTTGCAGGCCGCCATCGGCCGCATAGGGCTCGGCAAGCGGCGTCTCTGCCAGCAAGATCTGGCCCTTTAACGGATAATTGCCCTCGACCACTTTTACGCTACTAATCTGGAAGCGATCCGCAGCCGATGCCATGGTGGCGAATGAAACTGTGCGCGTGCTGGCAAGCCCCTCCTCCCCGGCCATGGCCAGCATCGAGGCGGCCATCGGTCGCGGGCTCTCCACTACCATATCGGCGCCCAGTAAGCGGGTACTTTGGGCGGTAATCGCATTGCCCAGTCGCTCACTGAAAATACCCAGCCCGGTGACAATAGCGACCGCCAGCGCCAACGCCACCAGCAGTATGGTGATGTCGCCCCCGCGCCAATCCCGGTACAGCAAACGCAGACCCAACATCCTAAAATCCGCAGTTGGGCATGGAATTATCGGGAAATCCTGGATTGATCTCTGCAGCGCACAAGCGACCTGCCTGCAATTCAAAATGACGACTACAGCGATCGGTGAGGCTCAGATCATGGGTCACCAGCACCAGGGTGGTGCCGGCATCCCGGTTGAGCTCGAACAACAAGTCATTGATGTGGGCACCGGTTTTGATGTCGAGATTGCCGGTGGGCTCATCGGCGAACAATAGTTTGGGGCGGGTGGCAAAGGCCCGGGCGATGGCAACGCGCTGTTGCTCACCTCCCGATAGTTGCCGCGGATAGTGGCGCAGGCGATGACCCAGGCCGACACGCTCCAGAAACTCCGCCGCTTCGCGTCGTGGCTGCCGAATTTTCTTCAACTCTAGCGGTAACATCACGTTTTCCAGGGCGGTCAGCGCCGGCAACAGTTGAAAAGACTGAAACACAAAGCCCACCAACTCGCTGCGAATACCGGCACGCTGATCCTCACTCATGGCGGTAATTTCCCTGTCATCGAGCCAAACCTGGCCACCCGAGGGCAGGTCGAGACCGGCGAGAATACCCAGCAATGTCGACTTCCCCGAGCCGGAAGCGCCGGTAATAGCCGCCGTTTCCCGGGAAGATATTGTCAAATCAACCGCATCCAGTATGCTTATGCTCTCTGAGGCAGTCGCGATGGTTTTACTTACAGCGATGGCGCGTATCATTTACCCTGGATTCCGCAGTTGAATGCTCTATCTAGGGTCAGGGCTTTGAATTGGCGAACAAATTTTGTCATTGTATCTGCGCTTATTCGATGAATGGTTATACGCTGCATGGCTTCTCGAGAAATCTCAGCATGCCAGGTCTTCGGCTCTTGCCAAGGACTTGGGCTCTTGGCAAGGGTGTAGGCCATTACCTGCGAGCGACGCCTTGCCTGGCAAGCT
>CBDUUA010000124.1:0-6436 GCA_965370135.1 uncultured Cellvibrionales bacterium | reverse complement strand
GAAGACCACATTGTGCCGCGTATCGGCCAGTGGAGTGAGGAGATCCACGGCGGCAGCTTTCCCGTCTCCTTTATGGAAGACCTGAAAACCCTGGCCAAAGCCGAGGGCCTGTGGAACCTGTTTCTGCCCCATTTGCGCGATGGCGAACCGGGCACCCAACTCACCAACCTGGAATACGCGCCCCTGGCGGAGATCATGGGCAGGATTCCCTGGTCTTCCGAGGTGTTCAATTGCAGCGCGCCGGATACCGGCAATATGGAAGTGTTGCACATGTTCGGCTCCGAGGCGCAGAAGCAGCAGTGGTTGACGCCGCTGCTCAATGGCGAGATCCGCTCCGCTTTCGCCATGACGGAACCGGATGTGGCCTCTTCGGATGCCACCAATATCCAGACCGCCATCACCCGGGACGGGGATGACTACGTCATCAATGGCCGCAAGTGGTTTATCACCAATGCCCACCACCCCAACTGCCGGATATTTATCGTCATGGGCAAGACGGACTTCGATGCCGATAGCCACCGGCAGCAGTCCATGATCCTGGTGCCCATGGGCACTCCCGGGGTGGAACTGGTGCGCAATATCACCACCATCAACCACCATTCGCCGGAGGGTCACTCCGAGGTGTTGTTCCGCGATGTCCGGGTGCCGGCAAGTAACCTGATTGCCAATGAGGGCGACGGTTTTATGATTGCCCAGGCGCGTCTCGGTCCCGGCCGTATCCATCACTGCATGCGCGCCATCGGCATGTCTGAAGTGTGCCTGGAACTGATGGTGGCCCGCTCCCAGGAGCGCAAGACTTTTGGCAAGTACCTGCACCAGCACGGCAGTATCTCCGAGTGGATAGCTCGTTCACGCATCGAGATCGAGCAGGCGCGGCTGCTGGTATTGAAGGCGGCGGCGCTGATCGACCAGGTGGGCGCCAGGGGTGCGCGCAAGGAAATTTCCATGATCAAGGTCGTGGCGCCGACCCTGCTGACCACCATCGCCGATCGCGCCATGCAGGTGTTTGGCGCCATGGGCGTCAGTCCGGATACGCCACTGGCAGATTTCTATACCGGGGGGCGCGTATTGCGCTTTGCCGATGGCCCGGACGAGGTGCACCTGCAGACTATCGCCAGGCTGGAGCTCAAGGAAAGTCAGGGCAAACTACTGAATATCGTCAAATACCTGACGCCGCCAGAGCGCTGAGCCATCGAAGCTAAACCCGGGTCACAAGGGGCGCGCCAAGATTGATGTCCTTCCTGGTGCTCGAGGGTTGCCTGGATGCCGGGGTCGTAAATGCGCCCATCATATATTTTATTTGCCTGGATGCCGTACGCCCTGTGGTAAACTTTTTTGCTCCAACCAAGCCAGAGGGTGATACCATCCCGATCATAAACGGCCAACTGCATTTTGCAGACTGCTGCGTACGTCACCTCTCTATGAACATCCTCCTTACATCATGAAAACCCGCCATACATCATGAAAATCCTCCTTACATCATGAAAATTCTCCATACCTCTGACTGGCATATCGGTCGCTCACTCTATGGTCGAAAACGCTATGAAGAGTTTTCGAAATTTCTTGATTGGCTGGCAGATGCGATTGATCAACAGCAGGTGGATGTACTACTCGTGGCTGGAGATGTCTTTGATACCACCACTCCGAGCAATCGGGCCCAGGCACTGTATTACCGCTTCCTGTGTCGTGTGGCAAGCTCATCCTGCCGCCATGTCATCGTCATTGCCGGCAACCATGATTCGCCCTCGTTTTTGAATGCGCCCAGGGAGTTGTTGCGAGCGCTCGACGTTCATGTGATCGGCTCCCCTGGCGACAATCTCGATGATGAAGTGCTGTTATTGTCCAGCGATGAGGGGGTCACGGAGCTCATTGTTTGTGCGGTTCCCTATTTGCGGGATCGCGATATTCGTGTGGCTGAAGCCGGTGAGAGTATAGCGGACAAGGAACAAAAGCTGATTGATGGTATCCGTGGCCACTATGCCGATGTGGTCGAGTTGGCCGAGCAAAAACGGGCTGAGCTGGGTAGTGAGATCCCCGTGATTGCCCTGGGGCACCTGTTCACCGCCGGGGGACAAACCGTCGATGGGGACGGTGTACGGGAGTTGTACGTTGGCTCGCTTGCTCATGTGGCTGCAGGTATTTTTCCGGCCAGCCTGGACTATCTGGCCCTCGGTCATCTTCATGTGCCCCAGAAGGTGAACGGCTCCGAGGTCATGCGCTATAGCGGTTCTCCGCTAGCGATGGGCTTCGGGGAGGCGACCCAGGAAAAGAGTGTTTGTCTGGTCGACTTTAATGGCGAGGGGGGTGGTATCCGGGCAGAGGTTCAGCTTGTCAGTGTGCCCGTGTTCCAGAAGCTCGAACGGATCAAGGGCAGCCGGGACGAGATCCTGTTAAGGATTTCTGAATTATCGGCTATCGATTCCCAGGCCTGGATCGAGGTCGTCTACGAAGGTGGCGACGTGGTTGGCGACTTGCGCGAATGTCTGGATGCGGCGGTCTCTGAGTCGGCGATGGAAATTCTACGGGTAAAAAATACCCGGATTATCGACCGGGTTCTGGCGCAAGGTCACGATCTGGAAACACTGGATGAGTTGGACGTTAACGACGTATTCGAGCGTTGCCTTTCGATGCATGGGGTGCCGGAAGCCCAGCGGCCGGAACTGCTCCGCGCCTATCAGGAGACCATCACGTCCCTAGATGAAGAAGACACCCGGGTGGAATAGGGCGGAATAGGACGGAATAGGACGGAATAGAGAGACTGTCGATGCGAATACTGCAGATTCGATTCAAAAATCTGAACTCCCTGGTGGGTGAATGGGGCATTGATCTTGCGCACCCTGCGTTCACGTCCGATGGCATATTCGCTATTACCGGCCCCACCGGAGCGGGTAAAACAACCATTCTTGATGCCATTTGCCTGGGACTCTATGGACGAACACCCCGTCTCAATAAAGTTGCCAAGAGCGGCAACGAAATCATGTCTCGCCAAACCGGTGAATGTTTTGCCGAGGTGACCTTCGAAACCCGGGCCGGTCGCTATCGCTGTCACTGGAGTCAACACCGTGCGCGAAAACGACCGGGTGGTGAGTTGCAGGCGCCAAAACATGAAATAGCCGATGCCGATTCCGGGGAGATTTTGGAGGCAAAAATCCGCGGTGTGGCCGAACAAATCGAAGTGGCTACCGGTATGGACTTTGACCGCTTCACCCGCTCGATGCTGCTCGCTCAAGGGGGATTTGCCGCTTTTTTACAGGCCGCTCCTGATGAGCGAGCCCCGATTCTGGAACAAATAACCGGCACTGAGATATATAGCCAACTATCCGTCCGTGTTCATGAACTGCGCGCTGGCGAGCGCAAAAAACTCGACACGCTACAGGCGCAGCTCGCCGGGTTGCAACTGTTGAGCCCGGAGGATGAGCAGCGGCTCAGCGCAAGTCTGGAACAGAAGACCCTGCAGGATGTCGAATTCAATCATCAGCTTGTCCAGACGAATCTGGCGGTCGACTGGCTCGACGGCATTGCACGGCTTGAAGGGGAATTGAAGCAGGTCGGTCATCAGCAGCATAATTTGCAGACCCGAATCGAAGCCTTTGCGCCCGAGCGGGAAAAACTCCAGCTTGCCAATCAGGCCCTGGAGCTGGCGGGTGAATACGCGGCGCTAACGTCGATTCGACGCGAGCAGGAAAGCGACCGGCAAAATGATAGCGAGTGCCGGCAATTGCTTCCCCGCCGCGAACAGGCAGCAAAACTGGCGGAGGATGCCGTGAACGTGGCCGTTGGCCAGCTTGAGGCGGGGAAAACCGAGCAGCTAACGGTGCTACCTGTCATCCGCAAGGCGCGAGAGTTGGATCTCAAAATCAGGGGTAAAGACGCGCCTATCGAACTCGCTGCCGACGCTATCGCTGAATATGAAAAATCGCTCGAAGCGCTCAGCAGGAAGCAACATGGCGACCAGGCGGATCTTGAAAACAGGCGAAAGGATTTCGATGGACTACGGCAGCTGTTGGATGATACCCGCGCAGATGAAAGGCTGGTCGAAGCCCTTGCGGGGATTCGGCAGCGATTCGAGGCCTTGCACGTCATCCATGGGCAACTGGACAGCAAGAGGGAAGGGCTCACACAGGCCGACGTCCAGGTAACGGATGCCTCCCGGTTCTGGCAACAGCAGACTGAAAAACGGGAGGCTGAAAAGCGCGACCGGGATAGCAAGCAGGGTGTATTGGCGCAACAACAAATGCAACTCAAGGGTATCCTGGACGGCAGCGAGCTGTCTGCCTGGCGTCGCAGTGTGGTGTCTTTGTCCACGCGGCAAACACTTCTTGCCCGGGCCAGCGAGACCGCCAGCTCCATCTCCACGTCTATGCACGCCCTACAGCAACTCGGCGTGCGAAACACCGCTTTACTGGCCGAGGACGCTACATCGAGGGTGCAGCTTCAGGTTCAAGTTGAAAAGCAGGCCACTTCCGAGCAGCAAAGGGATCTGTTGGAAACCCAGCTCTCCTTGCTCAAGAAGATAGAGGATCTCGAAGAGGCTCGCCATCAGCTTCGCGATGGTGAGCCGTGCCCACTGTGCGGCGCTAGTGAGCACCCCTTTGCCGAGGGTAATATTCCGGCTCCGGATGAAACCCGGCAACGGCTCGCCGCGGTCAGAAACGACGTTAACGTTGCAGTTGGCGCGGTGTCTACACTGCAGGTCGCGCAGGCGCGATTGGGTAGTGAACTTGAGCAACTTGCCGCCAGCCAAAAAGAACACGCTGAAACCGTCGAGGAATCCCGGCGGCAACTTATCCAGGTCTGCGCGGATATATCGGTGGATGGTGACGCCCCTGAGCTGGATGAGAAACTGACGAGACTTCAGCATGAAAATGGTACCGACCTGGATCGCGCTAACAGGGTCGTGCAGAGCGCCGAGGAAGCGGAAAAAGAGTTAATTGAATACCGTGAATCGCTGGAAAATGCTAAAGAGGCAGTAGTAAAAATTGAGCGTGAGGCCCAGGCTGCCGCCCACAAAAAAGACATGGCCGAACAGCTGCAGCAACAGCTCAAGACGGAGACCGCGGTGCTGCAAACACAATGTGAGAAATCCCTCGGTCAATTGCAGGTGGATGTCCAGGCTTTCGGCATTGAAACCCTGGGTATCGACAATTTGGATCAAGTTCAACATCAACTCGCTATTCGCCGCGAACAGTGGCTGCAGCGGCAAAAGAAAACGGCAGAGCTCGATCAGCAGCTAATTGTGCTGGAGATACAGACACAGCACCGGGCCGAGCAGATTCTACAATCCGGCGATGAGCTCAAGAAACAACAGCAACTGCGCGATGGCCTGCTTCGAGACCGGGAGGCCTTGCGTTGTCAGCGGCAGGAAGTTTTCGCCGATAAAAGTCCTGACGATGAAGAAACACGTCTTGCCGCCGCCATCGAGCTTGCGGATAAAACCCTGGAAGCGACCCGCCAACAATTGAATGCCGCGAACCAGGATCTCAGTCATCTGAAATCCCGAATTCAGGCGCTGGCGACATCGGTAGCGGAGCGGGGCAGGGAGCAGAAATCGATGGAGCAGACATTTTTGCTGCGGCTCGAGGGGGCCGGGTTCGCGAGCGAAGATAGTTTCAAGGCTGCAAGCCTGCCGGAAGGCGAACGTAAAACCCTGGCCCAGCAGTCTCAAAGCCTCGCCGATGAGAACATCAAGCTGAACTCGAAGGCGCGAGACATCAACACGCTGCTGGAAACAGAGGGTCTGAAACGGGTCACAGATCAGCCCCGGGGTGAACTTGAATCTGCCCGGACGACCCTGGTTGCCACGCTGAAGGAGCTTCAGCAGGAGATCGGTGGCGTTCGCCAGAAGCTCGAGGACAACGAGAATATCAAGCAGATGCAGCAGGATCGAGTCCAGGCCATTGCTGCGCAAAAGCGTGAGTGCTCGCGCTGGGATTTGTTGCATGAACTTATCGGTTCGGCTGACGGTAAGAAATACCGCAACTTTGCCCAGGGCCTGACCTTTGAAATGATGGTTGGTCACGCCAACAGGCAATTACAGAAGATGACCGATCGCTACCTGCTGATTCGCGACGATGTGCAAGCACTGGAACTCAATGTGATCGACAATTATCAGGCGGGTGAGATCCGATCCACCAAGAATCTATCGGGGGGCGAAAGCTTCATCGTCAGTCTGTCCTTGGCACTGGGGCTCTCGCACATGGCCAGTAAAAATGTTCGGGTCGATTCCCTGTTCCTGGATGAAGGCTTTGGCACCCTGGATGAAGACGCACTGGATACGGCTCTTGAGACCCTGTCCGGGTTGCAGCAGGATGGAAAATTGATCGGCGTCATATCCCACGTGCCAGCCCTCAAAGAGCGCATCGGCACGCAGATACAGGTGACCCCTAAAACGGGTGGCAGAAGCGAAATCAGCGGTCCTGGCTGCGAGCGGGTCGGA
>CBDUUA010000123.1:0-6446 GCA_965370135.1 uncultured Cellvibrionales bacterium | reverse complement strand
CCAAAGGTGATAATAGAGGCGGTGCGGTAGAGACGCTCAAGGCGTCCGCGCAAGATGGCGCCGGTGTCGGATTCCAGCTTCACCAGGGAAGCCTGGCCCAGTATCTCACCCAGCAGGCGATAGACCTCGATAAAGAATTCGGAACCGTAGACCTTGGCCACCGAGGCATCGGCCATGTCCAGGCTGCCCCCGGCAATGGCCCAGGCCTGTTTATAGGCATTTAACTTGAGCACTTCGGCGCCGGCCCGCACCCTGGCCAGATTTATCTGTACCCAGGGCTGGTCGATGACCTTGCCACCTGTGGGCAGATCAGTTTGCTGCGCCCACAACACGACATTGTTGAACAGCTCCGCAGTGGGACCATAGTTCACCAGGCTCAGCCGCTCGCGATTGAGCTGGCCGGTGATCAGTTTCCAGCCGCCGTGCAATTCACCCACCAGGTGTTTCTCGGTGACGCGGATATTGTCGTAATAGGTGGCGTTGGTACGCACGCCACCGAGGGTATTGACCCGTGTGGCGCTCCAACCGGGATCGTTTGTGGGCACCAGGAAAATAGAGATGCCCTTGTGCTTCTTGGGCGCATCGGGATCGGTGCGCACCGCCAGCCAGACGTAGTCACAGAAATGCGCCAGGCTGGTCCACATCTTCTGGCCGTTGATAATCCAACCATCACCGTCCCTGACCGCGCTGGTCTTGAGCGACGCCAGGTCGGTACCGGCATCGGCCTCGGAGTAGCCGATGGCCACCAAACAGTCACCGGCAAGGATTTTGGGCACGACTTCCGTTTTTTGCCATTCGTTGCCGTGCTCGGCCAACTGGGGGCCGACCGACTCGGTGGTTAAAAACGGGAACGGGTAACCCGCCCGCATAATTTCTTCGACAAAGATAAACTGCTCGATGGGGCTCATGCCCTTGCCACCGAGTTCCGTGGGCCAGCCCAGGCCAATCCAGCCGTCGCGACCCATCTGCCGCAGGGCTTCCCGCCACAGGGGACCACCGCCCTCCCCCATATCGATTTCGCATTCCGCACTCAGCTCGGGAGTCATTAGCTGCTTGAAGTAGGCGCGCAGCTCAGACCTGAGCGCCTCCTGTTGCGGGGTAAATTCAACCTTCATGAATAGCTCCTGTGCTCATAAGATAGCTCCGGTGTTCGATCAGCCCGCGGCAAGTTCCCGCCCGAGTGGTATCACCCGTAGCAAGCGGCGCGATCAAGACAGTTTCGGAAATTCACCGGCTGTTGGCAAGAAAATGGAGGCCTGTTCTGGTGACAATAAGGTAATGCGCCCCTGCCCGCACCGGCATCCAGCTTGCTACCGCCGGGCAGGCAATAGTATGCTACGCATCCTTTTTGAGCGAGCCACTGTGGGCCAGGCTGTCCGCTGTCCATAGTGTGCACTTCGAACCGGCGATACCGCCACGGGTAATGCGACCGTCGTTGCCATTGCGAATCTTTCTACCGGGCGACGCCTTAAATGACATGAGCGACACCAACATGAGCGATACCAGCATGAGCGATAATAACGTTCAGCCCGCCATCGAGGGCTGGTACACGATGGATGCCGAGCAGCCCCACCTGATCGGCAGCTGCTGTACCGCCTGCGGCAGCTATTACTTTCCCAAGCGCGACAGCTATTGCAAAAACCCGGCTTGTGACAGCGAGCAGTTTGAGGAGGTACAACTCAGCCGCACCGGCGTGGTGTGGTCCTACACCAATGCCTGCTATAAGCCGCCGGAGCCCTATATTGCCGCCGACCCCTTCGAGCCCTATGCCATTGCTGCCGTAGAGCTGGAAAAAGAACAGATGATTGTGTTGGGCCAGGTTGTCACCGGCACCGGCGTCGAGCAACTGAAGGTCGGCCAGCCGATGGAGCTGGTGCTGGAAACCCTGTATACAGACGCGGGTATCGACAAGGTAAGCTGGAAATGGAAGCCCCTGGGCTGCTAGGAGATCCCTAATAGGAGAGAGTAAACATGAGTCAGGACATAGCAATTCTGGGCATCGGCATGCATCCCTGGGGTAAATGGGGTCACAACTTCGTCAAATACGGTGTTAAAGCGGCTCGAGATGCGCTTGCAGATGCCGGCGTTAACTGGCAAGAGGTCGGCTTTGTATCCGGCGGCGCCACCATGCGCTGCGGTTACCCCGGCTATGTGGCGGGAGCCACCTTTGCCCAGGCTCTGGGTTGGCAGGGCGCCGAGGTCAATACCTCCTACGCCGCCTGCGCCTCGGGCTCCCAGGCCCTGGCTGCCGCCCGCAGCAAAATTTTGTCCGGCGCCTGTGATGTGGCACTGGTGGTGGGGGCGGATACTACCCCCAAGGGCTTTCTGGCGCCGGCCAAAGGCTACCGCCCGGACGACCCCGATTGGGTTCGCTTTTATCTCGGCATCACCAATCCCAGTTATTTCGCCCTCTACGCCAGGCGGCGCATGGATTTATACGGTGATACTGAAGACGACTTCGGTCTGGTCAAGGTAAAGAATTCAGAGCACGGCTACAGCAACCCCAATGCCCGCTATCACAAGAAATTCACGCTGGATGATGTGCGCAATTCAGCCATGGTGGCCGACCCCCTCAAATTGTTGAATATCTGCGCCACCTCGGACGGTGGCGCCGCACTGATTGTCTCAAGCATGGACTACGCCAAAAAAATCGGTCGCGGCGATGCCGTGCGCGTCGCCGCCATCTCCACCGTCACTCCCACCTTTGCCAGCGCGGTGGTGGAAATGCCCGATATCGCTACCGATTCTGCCGCGGCATCAGGGGTCAGCGCCCACCGCTACCGCGCTGCGATTCCGGCCAAGGCCTATGAAGAGGCCGGCATTGGCCCGCGTGATATCAATGTCGCCGAGGTATACGATCTGTCCTCCGCATTGGAACTGGACTGGTATGAAGACTTGCAGTTCTGTGCTCCGGGGGACGGCGCCAAACTGATTCGCGACGGCGTGACCCGGCTCGGTGGCAAGCTGCCGGTCAACCCATCCGGCGGCCTGGCGTGTTTCGGCGAAGCGGTACCCGCCCAGGCGCTGGCGCAAGTCTGCGAGCTAACCATGCAACTCAGGGGCGAGGCCGGCGAGCGACAGGTCGATGGCGCCAGCGCTGCCATCACTGCCAACCAGGGTCTATTCGGTCACGGCTCTTCGGTTATTCTAAAAAAATAACCACATTAAAAAAGCAAAAACCGGAGAAATGACCTGCCGCCACCGCATCCGGTATTGCGGACTCTCGGTGGCGCGCTTACCCGTTAACCGAGGAAGGAGCCGACACGATGGAATATCTACATACCATGGTCAGAGTGAGTAATCTGGAAGACTCACTGGATTTCTATTGTCAAAAATTGGGCCTGGTAGAAATTGCTCGCCACGAGCATGAACAAGGCCGCTTTACCCTGGCGTTTCTCGCCGCCCCCGGTGATGCCGAGAGAGCGCGCGAGGATCAGGCGCCGCTGCTGGAGCTGACCTACAACTGGGATCCCGAAAATTACCCGAGTGGGCGCAACTTTGGTCACCTGGCGTATCGGGTCGACAACATTTTTGACACCTGCCAACAACTCGCCGATGCCGGCGTCACTATCAATCGGCCGCCACGAGATGGCTACATGGCGTTTATTCGCTCGCCCGACAATATATCTATAGAGCTGCTGCAAAAGGGCGAGGCCTTGATCCCGCGGGAACCCTGGCTGTCCATGCCCAATAGTGGCGAATGGTAAGCCAGGACACCACACCCTATGTCGATACGATATAAACAACTGTTGTTATTGCTGGCGATTGCATTGCTGCCGGTGGGCCTCTCCGGCTGGCACTCTATCTACCAGATAGATGCCATGACCACCACGGTCGCCGATGCTGCCCGGAAAAGCATTATCGAGCACAATCGCCACTACTTGACGGAAAAAGTCGCCGATATCGGCAAAAGCCTGCAACTCATGGCCCAATCGACGGGCAACTACCTGAGACAACAACAGGTACTGATCGAGTTGGCGATGTCCCTTGAAGCACCGCCGGCACCGAACGTGCTCTATTCCAATGACGTGCCGCAATCCCCTGACGCAGTGGATGAAACCCGCTTTAGTCGCGAGGGCAGTGGTTTTAATTCACCCCATGTCAAAGTGATGTATCAGCAACCGAGCTTTCTACTCGCCCCCGGTAGCGGTGACAGCGCTCGAGCCGCAATCAACAACCTGGCCATCGTTAGCGATGGCCTCACGGCCATCTACCAGGAGACCTCCAGTTTCACCCTGTGGCATTACACTGCCCTCGATGTCGGCGTCGGCATGGTATACCCGGCCCACGGTGAATACCCGGCAGACTACGATCCGCGCCAGCGTCCCTGGTATCAACAGGTGCGCAAAACCGGCGATGTAAGCTGGATGCCACTAACCATCGATGCCTCCACCGGGCAGCCGGTGATCACGGTGGCAACGCCGGTGCGATCCGCTGACGGCGCCTTCATCGGCGCTACCGCCATCGATCTACCACTGCGGCGCATCCTGAATTTTCAAACGGTGGCCCAGCCCTGGCTCAACCAGGCCCGGTTGGCGCTATTGCAGCGCGGCGACGACGGCGAGCTGATCATCACCGCCATGAAGGAGCCGCTAGAGCTGGATAGTGACTGGCAGACAGCACCCCAGGAGCGCAACTTACAGGGCTTGTCAGCCCAGGAACTGGACAGTATAAAATCCATGAAGCGGGGCGAGAGTCAACTGCTGGACGCGGTAAGCCTGTCACAAGAGAACTATATGCTGGCGATCACGGCGCTCAGTGATAGCCACGATTCCTGGCTGGCGCTGGCATCGCCGAGCAGCGCCATCGAAACGGCGGTGCGACAATCCCTTGCCACGCTGGAACAACAGCGCAAGCTCACTCTTGAGCGACACCTGATCGGCGCGGGCCTGCTGGCAGCCATAGTCGCCGTGATCGCACTAATCGCCGCGCAGCGCGTCACCGCCCCCCTTATATCCATGAGCCAAACCACCGGAGCCATTGCGGCAGGCAATCTCGCAAGCCGCATCCGATCGCCGCGCAAGGATGAGATCGGGCTGTTATCGAATAGCATCGACGATATGGCGGACAATATCGAACGCCTGCTACAAGAGCAGGAAGCCGCCTACCGCAACATGGTGACCACCCTCACCCGTGCACTGGAGAAAAAAGACTCCTATACCGCAGCACACTCTGGCCGGGTGACTCGCTACTCCCTGAAACTGGGAGAGCGTATTGGGCTGGACAAGGAGACCCTGGAGAAACTTCGGTTCGGCGCCGTCACCCACGACCTGGGCAAGATCGGCATTGCGGATAATGTTCTCAACAAGCCCGCGCCACTGGACGACGATGAATACGAACTGATGAAACAGCATCCGAGCTTTTCCAAATCCATCATGAAGCCCCTGGGACGGTTCCGGGAATATGCCGAAATCGCCGGCAGCCACCACGAACACTGGAACGGCAAAGGCTACCCTGACGGTTTGAAAGGTGAAGAGATTCCGCAGTTGGCCCGTATCGTCGCAATCGCCGATGCCTGGGATGCCATGACCGGCGACCGGGTCTATCGCAAGGGCATGCCGGTGGAGAAGGCCATTGGCATCCTGGATGACGAGAAAGACGACGGCCAGTTTGACCCGCAATTATTAAGAGAGTTTATCGAGTTGATACGGCAAGAGTACAAGTTGGCTCCCCATAGACCCAGCTAAAGCTGGCCGAATAAATTAGGCCCTACATTGGGGAGGGTGGAGCTGTAGGGTCGAATTTATTCGACCAGAGCACTAGCTGAGGCTTAAGGGCAATCAGGAGAGTGCAAACTACCTGAACCGAGTCGAACTACACCCACTACATAGTATGTGGACCATCTTTCCGGAGAAAATCGTGACAGTAAAACCACGCAAAGCACTGGTCACCGGCGCATCTTCCGGTCTTGGCGCCGAATTCAGTCGCCAGCTAGCCGGGCAATGCAAGGAGATGATATTGACTGGCCGGCAGCGACAGCCGCTAGAAGATTTGGCCGGCGAACTGCAGCGTGACAACGTAAGTTGCCGCATTATAGTCGCGGATTTATCCACTACCATCGGCATCGCCCAGTTGGTGGAAACGATTCGCCAACAGGGGCCCCTGGACTACCTGGTCAACAATGCGGGCTTCACCACCATTGGGCCGTATATCAAGCAACATCCCGCCTCCCAGGAGGCCATGGTCAGCCTGCATATCAACGCCCCCATGCAACTCACGCTGGCGGCGCTGGGCGGCATGACCGAGCAGGGCCACGGCTGCATTATCAATGTGTCATCGCTGGCGGCGCTGGCGCCCTTTGGCGGCCTGGCGGTATATAGCGGCACCAAGTCTTTCCTCAATTCCTTTTCGCTGGCCTTACAACAGGAAGTGCAGTCCCAGGGCATCAAAATCCAGTGCCTGTGCCCGGGCTATACCCGCACCAGCTTCCACCTCACCGACTATTT
>CBDUUA010000122.1:0-6491 GCA_965370135.1 uncultured Cellvibrionales bacterium | reverse complement strand
AGGTAGTCGCGGCCCCCCTTGAAATCGCTCACCAGCCCGCCGGCTTCCTGCACTAATAACGCGCCGGCGGCGATATCCCACTCCTGCAGGCCAATTTCCCAGAAGCCGTCGAGTCTGCCGGCGGCCACATAGGCCAGATCGAGTGACGCCGCCCCGGCCCGGCGAATACCGGCGGTTTCACTGGCAACGGCTTCCAGGCTCTGGAGATAGGCGGGCAGGTGTTCCTGCTGGTGGCTGCGAAAGGGGATGCCGGTGCCGATCAGGGCGCCATCGAGGCTCTTGAGATCGCTCACGCGAATGCGTCGGTCGTTGAGCTTTGCACCGTGGCCGCGGCTGGCGCTGAAGGTTTCTTCCCGCACTGGATCGTAGATTAATGCGTGTTCCAGGCGGCCCCGGTACTTGCACGCGATGGATATGGCGTAGTGGGGAATGCCGCGCAGAAAATTGGTGGTGCCGTCGATGGGGTCGATCACCCAGATATAATCGCCGGGGCCGTCCCTGCCTTCCCTGAATCCGCCTTCTTCGCCTTGAATGCTGTGCCCGGGATAGGCTTTTTGTAGATGGTAGATAATCTCATCCTCTGCTCGCCGGTCGACCTCGCTGACGAAATCATTTTTACCCTTTTCTTCCACCCTTACCATATCCAGTTCTTCAGAGGCGCGGAGGATGAGTTGACCCGCCTTGCGGGCGGCGGTGAGGGCGATATTGAGCATGGGTTGCATGGGGCACCTCGGATCGAGTGGCTTGTGTGGGCAGGAGCGGCCGCGATTATAGCAAAACTCCGGCGGGCTGTCGGTCGCTGATGCGTTGACTGATTTTTCGGCTCGCCGCCCCCTCCCAGGCTCGTTCGTTTGTCCAGCCTGCCGTTAACCCCTGCCTATATTTGAATACCGCTCTATCTTCGAAACATCTCTATCTTAGAAACATAGTGGGCCGGTTTCTGCTAAACTGCGCGCCGATTTATGCACTGGTGACGGCATGTCTGCAAGCCTCGACAATATTCGTATCGTATTGGTCAATACCTCTCATCCCGGCAATATCGGTGCTGCGGCGAGGGCGATGAAAATCATGGGCCTGGGCCGTTTGTACCTGGTGGCCCCCAAGCTGTTTCCCCATGAGAAGGCGGTTTGGCGCTCGGTGGGTGCAGTTGATTTACTCGATCGGGCGGTGGTGGTGGATAGCCTGGAGCAGGCTGTCGCCGACTGTGGTCTGGTGGTGGGGGCCAGTGCGCGTCAGCGCCGTATTCCCTGGCCGGTGCAGGATGCCAGGGAGGCGGCGGTCAGTATGGTCGAGGCAGCCGGTGCGGGCAATGAGGTGGCTGTCGTCTTTGGTCGCGAGGACCGCGGCCTGACGAATGAGGAGCTGCACCAGTGCCAGTTTCATCTCACTATCCCTACTTCCCGGGACTACAGCTCCCTCAATCTCGCGGCCGCGGTGCAAGTGGTTGGCTACGAAATCCGCATGGCCAGCCAGCAGCAGCCGGCCCCCAGCCAGCAGTGGGATGTGAATCTTGCGACAGCGGACGACCTGGAGCGCCTGTTGGCGCACTATGAGCAGGTGATGATCGCCCTGGATTTCTATGATCCCGCTACCCCCAAGCAATTGATGACGCGACTGCGGCGCCTGTTCATGCGTAGCAAGCTCGACAAAATGGAGATCAACATCTTGCGCGGCATGCTGGGGTCAACGGAAAAACTGTTGCGGCGGGTCAATACTTGACTAAAAACGTCGGATACAAAATAATGAATGGGTTCCGGCGGCTAAGGAGTGGTACTGATTATGCGACTGACAACAAAAGGGCGTTATGCGGTCACCGCGATGCTGGATTTGGCATTGCACGGTGAGAGCGGCCCGGTAAGCCTGGCCGAGATATCCGGCCGCCAGGGGATTTCCCTGAGCTATCTCGAGCAGCTATTCGCCAAGTTGCGGCGAAATGGTCTGGTGCGCAGCGTGCGCGGCCCCGGCGGCGGCTACCAACTCAGTCGTCCGGGTTCAGACCTCTTTGTCGCTGAGATTATCGATGCGGTCAACGAGACCGTGGACGCTACCAACTGTGGCGGCGACGCCAACTGCCTCGATGGCGATGTCTGCCTCACCCACTACCTGTGGTCTGACTTGAGCGATCAAATACACAATTTTCTGAGCTCGATCAGCCTGGCCAGCCTGGTTGAGCAGCGACAAGTGCAGGTGATTTCCCAGCGGCAAGAGAGCGAGAGTGATGCTCGCCAGGCTGCGATCGACAACAAAATTCCCGTGCTGGATCAGGCCATGGTCGGCCGGGAGAGTCTCTAGGAGCCTGTCCGCTCTCGGGCAGCCTCCAGGTAGGAGCACTAAGGCCATGCAAAAGCCGGTATACCTTGACTATGCCGCCACCACGCCGGTGGATTCGCGGGTTGCTGCGGTGATGGCGCAATGCCTGACCATGGACGGCAATTTTGGCAATCCCGCGTCCCGCTCACACATCTATGGCTGGAAGGCAGAGGAGGCGGTAGAGCGCGCTCGGGGTCAGTTGGCCGATTTGATCCAGGCGGATCCGCGGGAGATCGTGTGGACCTCCGGGGCCACGGAGTCGGACAATCTTGCCTTGAAGGGCATCGCTCACCGGCACCGGGACAAGGGCACGCACCTGATTACCTCTTGTATCGAGCATAAAGCGGTGCTCGATAGCTGTGGTCAACTGGAGCGAGAAGGTTTTGAGGTCAGTTACCTGCAGCCGAACGCGGCGGGGATTATTGCACCGGAGCAAGTGGCCGGGGCCATCCGCGAGGACACTATCCTGGTGTCGCTAATGCAGGCGAACAATGAAATCGGCACCCTCACCGATATTGCCCGGGTCGGGGCTATCTGCCGTCAGCAGGGGGTTCTATTCCATGTCGACGGCGCCCAGAGTGTGGGCAAGTTGGCGATTGATATGACCCGTTTGCCGGTGGATCTCATGTCGATATCGGCCCACAAAATGTACGGGCCCAAGGGCATTGGCGCGCTCTATGTGCGGCGCGCGCCGAAGCTGCACCTCGAAGCGCAGATACAGGGTGGTGGTCATGAGCGAGGCATGCGCTCCGGGACACTGGCGACCCACCAGATTGTGGGCCTGGGCGAGGCGGCCCGCATTGCCGGCGAGGAGCTGGCAGTGGAGTCCGTTCGCATAGGGCAGTTGCGCGATCGGCTCTGGCGGGGTATTCAAGTCTTGGGCGAGGTCTACCTGAATGGCGATCCCGTGCAGCGTTTGCCAGGCAATTTGAACGTCAGCTTTGCCGGTGTCGACGGTGAGTCGTTGTTGATTGCGCTTAAGGATCTGGCGATATCTACCGGCTCGGCTTGCGCCTCTGCCTCCATCGACCCCTCCTATGTGTTGCAAGGCCTGGGGCTATCACAGGATCTCGCCCTCAGTGCGCTGCGATTTTCACCGGGTCGCTACACCACCGAGGAAGATATCGACTTTGCCGTGGAGTGTATCCAGCATGGGGTGCGCCGTTTGCGAAGTGTCTCCGCCGGAGCCGGGCAGGGCGCCAGAGTTCTTAGCTAGCTGATAACAGCAGCTGCTAGCGGCCATTAATGCTGCCATTCGGTAGTTAATTTGCGTATAATTCACGTTTTTTTATGCGGTCAGCCTTGACTGCGTGGCGCGGCCCTGTGGCGGTGCCAAGCCAAAAAACCTACTACACCTACTATTACCTACTAACAGGTACCTATTACCTACTACAGGTACCTACTACAGGAGATGAATCGCATGGCAGTTGAACGAACTCTGTCTATCGTCAAGCCGGATGCCGTTGGTAAAAATGTCATTGGTCAAATCTTGTCGCGCTTTGAACAAAATGGCCTGGTGATTGTCGCCGCCAGGATGCTGCAGCTGAGCCGGGAACAAGCCGGTGGGTTTTATGCGGAGCATGAAGGGCGGCCCTTTTTTGAGCCCTTGATCGATTTTATGACCTCGGGTCCGGTTGTGGTGCAGGTTCTCGAGGGCGAGAATGCTATCGCCAGGAACCGCGAACTGATGGGCGCCACTAATCCGGCGGAAGCGGCTGCCGGCACTATTCGCGCCGACTTTGCCGAAACCATCGATGCCAATGCGGTGCACGGCTCGGATTCGGCGACCTCAGCGGTGCGTGAAATCGATTACTTTTTCGAAGCCGGCGATATTTGCCCGCGCTAGACGCTGTGATCACCCCTGTGCCTACAATCGATTCTGATTTGACTCGTCCCGCCGCGGACAAGCCCAATTTGCTGGGCTTGTCCGCGTCTAAGCTGGTCGATTTCATGCAGTCCCTGGGCGAAAAGCCGTTTCGAGCGCAGCAGCTGATGAAATGGATTCATCACCAGGGCGTTGTTGATTTTGATGCGATGAGCAATATTAGCAAGGCACTGCGCCAGCGGCTCAAGGAAGTGGCGGTGATCGAGGTGCCCGAGGTGGAATATGAGCACACCTCGGAGGACGGCACCCGCAAATGGGCGATTCGCTTGCAGGGCGGCAGTTTGGTGGAAACGGTGCTGATTCCCGAGGAGAAGCGTAGTACGCTATGTGTTTCTTCCCAAATCGGCTGCAGTCTCGATTGCAGTTTTTGCTCCACCGGCAAGCAGGGCTATCAGCGGGATTTGACCGCGGCGGAAATCGTGGCCCAGTTGTGGTTGGCGAACCATTCCCTTGGCGTATACCGGGAAGGCGGCAGTCGGCGTATCACCAATGTGGTGATGATGGGTATGGGTGAGCCGTTGATGAATTTCGACAATGTCGTGGATGCCGCCAATTTAATGATGGATGACCACGGTTACGGCTTGTCCAAACGGCGGGTGACCCTCAGTACATCGGGGGTGGTGCCGGCGATGGAGAGGCTGGTGGGTAAAACGGATGTGTCGCTGGCGATCTCACTCCATGCGCCCAACGACACGCTGCGCAACGAGTTGGTGCCGATCAACCGCAAATACCCGATCAGCGAGTTATTGCGGGCGACCCGGCGCTATATGGATCATTTGCCGGATCGCAGCCGCGTTGTCGTCATCGAATACACCTTGATCAAGGGCGTCAACGATCTCGATCAGCATGCACAGGAATTGGTGGTATTGCTGCGGGATGTTCCCTGCAAGATCAATTTGATACCATTTAATCCCTTCCCACAGTCGGATTACAAGCGGCCTTCCTCTGCCCGGGTCGATCGCTTCAAGCGAATATTGCAGCAGGACGGCTATATTGTGACAGTCAGGAGCACCCGCGGTGATGATATTGATGCGGCCTGTGGTCAGCTGGTGGGGCAGGTGCAGGATCGCACCCGGCGCAATCAGCGCTATCGTGCACGCTTGCAGGCAAACGAATCTATAATAAAGGTAGTGACTTGACGCGAGACGAGGGGATCAATCGGCGTATGCTCCAAAAATCTGCAAACTACCTTAAGCTATTGCCCATTAGAGCGGCGGGCAAAGCCGCATTGCTCATCATTGGCGTACTGTTTTTGTCCGCCTGCGTGACGGAAACCCATCACTCGGTTTACACCAAGGAAGTGACCACGGACAGCGCGGTGAAATCCCATGTCGATGCCGCCATGGAGTATCTGAGTACAGGGAATAATGAGAGTGCTATCAGGCATCTCAAAAAGGCGTATGAGCGCGACCCTAAATCTCCCGTTGTCCACAATGGCCTGGCACTGGCATTCCAGATGAGCGGCGAGAAAGAATTGGCCGAGAAACACTACAAGGCGGCTCTGCGCGCCGATAGAAATATGACCATGGCGCACAATAACTATGGCGTGTTTCTCTATAGCGAGGGGCGCTATCCCGAGGCCTGCAAGCAGATGCGATTGGTGATCAAGGATTCACTCTACGATGGCAGGGCCAATGCCTTCCAGAACCTGGGGCAATGTGAGTTGAAGCTCGGCAATCTGGAGGCGGCGGAAGAGGCCTTTGAAAGAGCTGTCGCTATGAATAGAATGCATGCACCGGCCGTGCTGGAACTGGCTGACATCAATGTGCTGCAGGGCGAATACGTAAAAGCGCAGAATTACTACAAGGCCTACAAGATGATGGCAGAGCAGAACGCCCGCAGCTTGTATATTGGCATTCAACTCGCTGATTATTTCGAAGATGAGGATACGCGCGCCAGCTATGCATTGGCGTTAAAGAACATGTATCCGCATTCGGAAGAATACATCCGCTACAAAAATGAAAAAAATAGCAATGAGCCAGGGAAATAAGACAAGCGACAACAACGACCGCCTGCTGGTACTCGGGCAGCAACTGAGAAAAGCCAGGGAGGCTCATGCCTACTCGGTTGCCGAGGTTGCGGAGCGGCTCTTTTTGAACTCCAACCAGGTCAATGACATTGAAGAGGCGCAATACCAGCGCCTGCCTGCGGAGGTGTTCGTAAAGGGCTATTTGCGCGCCTATGCAAAGCTGTTAGATATCGATCCCGAGCAGATTGTAAACCAGTATCAACCGCCGCAGGTCGCAGCTCCGTTACCCGAGCCTGTTGCAGAGCCGGAACCGCCCAAAAAACCCCT
>CBDUUA010000121.1:0-6521 GCA_965370135.1 uncultured Cellvibrionales bacterium | reverse complement strand
ATAACGAAGTCCTGGCATGCTGGGATTTTTCGAGAAACCATGCAGCGATTTTCCATTCACCCAATAAGTGAGCAAGCGGAATTGAATAATTTAAGTCATATCAATACCTTGAGGCGAAATTGAGCGTCCGACTCCGGAATCTAGGTTTACTACTGTTGCTGGCTATTCCCGCAGCCAGCGCGGCGAGCACCGTCTCCGACGAAGAGCAGGCGGATCTGCGCGCATTCCTTGAGCAAACCATCGATGCTTCAGACAGCTTTGAAGACCGCTACGACGCCGAAGTCTGGCTGGTCGACATGTCGGCACGGCTGCAGCGCTACATGGATGATGCACCGGAGCGACTGAATTTGCTTAAAGCCGTGCATCGCGAAGCCCTCTCCGCCAATCTCAAGCCCGACCTGGTACTGGCCCTGATCCAGATCGAAAGCCGTTTCGATCAGTATGCGGTATCTCGCGTCGGCGCCCAGGGCCTGATGCAGGTGATGCCATTCTGGAAGAACGAAATCGGCCGCCCCACAGACAACCTGACCGAGCTCGACACCAATTTGCGCTATGGCTGCCACATCCTGCAGTTTTACCTGGCCCGGGAAAAAGGCAATCTCATCAGGGCCCTGGCTCGCTACAACGGCAGTGTCGGCAAAACCTGGTATCCCGAACTGGTGTTGGGCGCCTGGTACGATTACTGGATGGCCGGAGAGCTGTAGCCAGGAGCCTGTCGGATTTAGGACTGATCTACTGCGGAAAAGCCCTTTTGGCCAGCTATTCCGATCCTTTTCGTCAAATAGTTACGGCTATTTTCCTTAATCGATCGAAATATCTGACTCAAAATGGCTTCCCCTCGCTACGATCGACTAAACCCGACAGACTCCTGGTGTTTCCTTAACAAACAGACAAAAAACCCGCTCATGGTCGCGGTCGGCAGTATGCGGACGGCTCGCTGCAAAGCGGGGTTGATCTCCCTGCCTCGCCACTGCGCCAGACCCGCCATGGTATTGGGCAAAGGCAAATCAATCTCTTCGAGGGACAATTGACCGGCAAATTTTTTCAACACATGAGCCACCACCAGCTCATTTTCCTCCGGCGCGAAAGAGCAGGTGCTATAGGCTATCAAGCCCCCGGGCTTACTTGCCAACACGGCTGAATAAAGTAATTGTTTTTGCTTGCGCTGCATCTGGACAATTTTTTTCTCACTCCAGTAGCTCCAGGACTTGGGTTGCGCCAGCGCAAATCGCGACTCCGAAGAGCAGGGGGCGTCCAGTAACACCCGATCAAACCGTCCCGGCACCTGTCGACCCACCGCACCGCCATCCTTGCAATACAAATGCACGATACTGGCGCCACTGCGCTCAACATTGCGGCGCAACCGGTGAAAGCGCTGCTTAACCAGCTCTACCGCCGCCAATCGCCCCTTGTCATCCATAATCGCCGCCAGGTGAAGGGTCTTTCCCCCCGGTGCCGCCGCCAGGTCCAGCACCTCCTGACCCGGCTCAACCTTCAATATCCGTGGCGGCACCATACTGGAATAGTTCTGGATATAGATATCGCCCCGCTCGTGGGCTGCGGTATAGACCAGCGTCTGCCGCTGCTGAGCCGACACAGAAAACCCCTCTCCGATAAAGTCCCAGGGCTGCAGCTCGAGCCCCAGCAAGCGCAGTTCACTGACGCAGTCGGCTATTGTGGTCTTCAGGGTATTGACCCGAAACGTGCAGCGACCGGGCTCGGCAAAACTGGCCAGGGTCGACTGATAAACTTCCGGGGGCAGAATTAGCCCCAGCCGCGCCAAAAATACCGGCGGCAGCAGCTGTTCTGCAGCAACGCGTCCACGCTCACTATTCATTGGCGACGTCCAGCTTGATAGTCCATGGTGGGATTCGGCGGCTCATGGTCTTTTGTTAGCCGGGACAACAGGCTAAACTGGCGGCCCCTGACAGATAGGATAGAAAGGACAGATACCCATGTTTTTACTTATTGTACTACTTGCTGTAATCATTTGGCTGCTTTGGACACTGCATCAAGACATGCTGGAAGCCAACCAGCGCCAGCGCAACGTAAAAATGGAGTTGATCCGACTGGTGGATCGCGTGGAGCAGCTGCTATTGCTGCGCGAACACAAGGCCCCCGCAAAGGCCCCCGCGATAGTCGCCAGGATTGGCCTCAACTCGGCCAGCAAGTCAGCCTTGCGCACGCTGCCCAAGGTCGGCGCCGTGGTAGCCGAGCGAATTATCGAGGCTCGCCCTTTCAGCTCGATTGATCAATTGCGGGATGTAAACGGGGTAACGAATAGTTTGTTCGAAAGCCTCGTAGAACGAGTATCACTGGACTAGCTGCGCCGACTTGCTGCGCTCAGCCGAGCACCCGGGAGGACTGGTAAGACATCATATCCGGCCTCGACATATCACCGTGCCAACCGGTCAGGATACCGGCCAGCTCGCAGGCCTGGCGGTGTAGAAACTGCAATTCGTCCTCGGTATTGAGCTGGCCGTTGAACAGGGACAGACTGCGCATCTCCAATGCCAGGGGGTGCTCCGGCTCCTCCATCTTCTTGAGTTCGAGACGCCAGCGAATACCCTTGGCTATCAAACGGTAGAACGCCAGCTTGGTAGACAATGACACCAGCGCAAAATCTGTCAGTCGGCCGAAACAGCCAAAATCCGTTGCCAACAATACCGCCCGGCGCACTTGCCGGTCAGTGCGCACCGTGACCCGACGCTCGAAGGCCCCCAGCAGGGCGAGATCCCCGAACATTTCCCCCGGGCTGATATAGTTGAGGGCAATTTCGTCAGCGTCGCCACTGCCGGAAAAAACCGCGAGTTGACCCACCAGCAAGAAGTAGAGCCAGCTACCCTTATCCCCCCGCCGCATAATGAGTTCCCCGGGCTCCATTTCAACCCGACGCGAAAAACGCATCAAACGCTCAAACTGTTCGGGATCACGGGAGCGAATTTCACGATACAAGGGAATGCGACTGAGAAAGGATTCTATCTCGCTGGTATCCAGCTCGTTAATTTCACTGACTTGCATAAACCTGGATTCCCCCCCTTGTCTTATACCAGAAGCTTAGCAAAAGCCCACATAGAATGTGCTTGCCACCATCTTTCGATACCACAGGAAAGTAAAATTTGTGAACCAGGTTTCCGGGCCCAGGGCCCGAGTGGTGACTCAGGGCTGTTTTAGCCAGCTGGCCGCCTGTTCCGCAAAATAGGTGATAATCAAGTCGGCGCCCGCGCGTTTGAAAGCGCCCAGGGACTCCATGACAATCGCCCTCTCATCGATAACACCCGCCGCGGCCGCCGCCTTGATCATGGCATACTCGCCACTGACCTGGTATACCGCCAGAGGACGACTACTGTGCTGGCGAATCGAGTGCAACACATCGAGAAAGGCGATACCCGGCTTGACCATAAGGATATCGGCGCCTTCCTGCTCGTCCCGGAGAGATTCAGCCAGCGCCTCGCGGCCATTCGCCACATCCATTTGATAGCTATCCCGGGCGCCCTTGAAATTGCTATCCACGGCATCGCGAAAGGGGCCGTAAAAAGCCGATGCGAATTTGGTGGAGTAGGACATGATCGGCAGGTGACTGAAATCGGCCGCATCCAGGGCGGCTCGAACCGCGGAGACGGTACCATCCATCATCCCCGATGGCGCGATCATATCGGCACCGGCTCGGGCGGCCACCACCGCTTGCTGCGCAAGATTGACCAGGGTGGCGTCGTTATCGACATCATCGCCCACCACCACACCACAATGACCGTGCTCGGTATACTCGCAAAAGCAATTGTCGCTGATCACCAGCATTTCCGGCACCGCCGCCTTGGCCGCGGCAATGATTCTCGCCATCAGCCCACGCTGTGACCAGCTATCGGAACCGACCGCATCCTTGTGATGGGAGACCCCAAACAGAATGACCGCCTTGATGCCCGCATCCCAGGCCTTGCTGACCGCGGCCGCCAGGCCACGCTCGGTATGACGCTGCACGCCGGGCATACTGGCCACTGCCACCGGCTCGCTGATGCCCTCTTCCACGAACAGCGGCAGAATAAAGTCATCGGCACTGACATGGGTCTCTCTGAGCAATTGCCGCAGGCTTGGGGTTCTACGCAATCGACGAAACCGAAAATCGGGTTTCTGCTGCACCCTGGTATCCTCTGTCTGGTTCAATACGCTGGTTCAATACGATTTGGCTGTGTTAACGCTGACATCAAGCTGAGGGAGCAGTTTCTCTCGAGTGCCGGATGCGGCTAAACGCCCATATTACCGAGGGTAACCAGCAGATTATTGACGATACCGGTGAGCGTTGGGTGTGACACTTCAAATTCGGTCACCAGGGCCTCGAACTGCTCCGAAATACCATCCTCGGCGCCATCCGGTGTGTGCATTTGCTCTTCGATGCGGTCGATCAGACCGAGCATTTTTTCCCGGGCGTCCTCACCCACTGCGCTCTTCGCCAACTCCTGCTTTAAGGACTCGAGTTGCTGGTAAATTTCTTGTTCATCCATGGTAAAAAACCTGTAGCCGAATTAGCGTGCTTGCCATTTCATCACTGCGCCAAGAACTACTCTAGCTATAACTACTCAGCCTATAACTACTCAGCCTACAACTACAGCCTATAACTACAGCCATCGGCGCTACCCTGCCATCGGGATCGTGTTAAGTTACGCCACGACAGGGATATTATTGTACCACCATTGACGCACCCAATGGCGCACTGGCAGAGCCTGTCTACCGCACTCTATTGCGCGCCGTCGAAAAACTCCTTGAAGCCCGAGGGGTCGTGCCGCCCGAAGCAGACGGTCTCCAGGATGCCCATGCCCTGCTTGTCGCCCATGGTCGCTTTCACCACCTGGTGGTTGTGTATGTACTGGTAGTCGAGGGCATCGACAGCATCGATATCCCACTCTTCCCGGCCGGTTGCCAGCTCGTCCTTCCAGTAGGCGTGGCCCCATTCAAAATGGTTGTAGCCAATACCCAGCATCAGAAAGCGCAGGCCCACGGTCTCCAGGTTGATATCAAAGCTATTGCCCTGCTTGTCCTGCATATGGATTTCCATTGACTGCGCATAGCGCGTGCCCTTTTGCCAATGAATCTTGTGGCTGATGTTTGCCATCGGTTTCAGGCCGGGATCTTCCAGCGCCGGGATATCACCCACGCTGTCATAGAGCGGCACTATATCGGCACTCAGTTGCGTGGATTTGCCGTCGCGATCTTCAAAGGTGCAGAACTGGGTGCTGACATCGCCAAAATTGATCGGGTTCCAGACCCAATAGACTCCGGGCTCTGCGTTCATCAGCCCGGGGGCACCGCCCTGGGGCTCACCCACCGGACGCACGCCCCAGGATTTATCCCGCACCCCATAGGCCTTGTTAACCTCATAGCGCTCACCGTCAATGGAAAAATAGCCCTCCCAGAAACCCATCTGGGTAAACCGTGTGTTATGCATAATCAGGTGGCCGTCATCATGCATGACGTTTTTCGGCTCTTCGTGGGGAATACTGGTAGCGGTAAAGGTCAGCTCGCACTCGATGTTGTGCTCGTTGGGCGCCAGACTGACGCGGATTTGCCGCATCGGGGTGACCACCTCCAATACCAGCGGGCCGATAACGGTTTCGCCACGCTCCTTTGGCGCCCGGCGAGAGCCGTGAAAGGCGTACTGCTTTTTACCCAGGGTGACGCTGAAGTGCCCATCCATCACCCGCCGATTGGGGTAGAGGCCGAAACCGATTTCAAATAGGTAGTTGGCATCGGCATCGAAGCCGCTAAACCAATAGCGGTCGTAAAAATTCCGGTCGCTCTGCGAGGGCTCGGCAATCGGCAATGCGGTCTGGTGAATGCAATAATCGTCAAAGGATGTAATCATAAACTGCCTCGTGGATAGCGGTGTAGTTGGCTTAGTAGTTGGCTTAGTAGTTGGCGTCATATTTGGCGAGAACTGGCGGCGAGAATTGGCGGCGAGAATTGGCGAGCGCCCGCTGGCGCAGGATAGCATAAACACGCCGGGGGACAATTGCCATAGATAGATCACCCCGACCCGCAGGTTTCCATCTGTTCACCTTCTCACCCTTGGGCTTTCCAGCACGCTGACGGCCGAAATAGTCTTGCATCGTCCCGGCTTAAATTCTTATGATGCCCGACTTTGTCATAGCTGTTTTCAAACGCTCTTTTAGCTCTTATTTAGCTCTTATTTAGCTCTTATTCAGCTCTTATTAGGAACCGCCTGCCGTGTCAGCCACTGAATCCCAATCCAGACGCGCCAATAGTTTGCTCGCCGTCGGCGCCGTTGTCGGCATCGCCCTCGCGGCCAGCGGCATACTCGAGCCCGCCGGCCCGGAACCGGCGGCCGAAACTATCGCCCGGGTGGGGCAAGACCGCATTGGCAAGCGGGAATACCTGGGCTACCTCGAGCTGCTGGCCCGGGATAAACGCAACCCGCTCACCAGCGACGACCAGCGCCACGTATTGGATCGCATGATCGACGAGAAATTATTATTGGCGAGAGGGCTTGAGATTGGCCTGCCCCAGTC
>CBDUUA010000120.1:0-6529 GCA_965370135.1 uncultured Cellvibrionales bacterium | reverse complement strand
TATCAATGAGTTAAATAACATTATTGATAATAATACAAGTTTCACACAGTACTTATCAAAGGTTATCAAAGTTTAGTAGGCAACCGTCATTGCTTGTGTATAAGTTATTAGCTTGCTGTGGATAACCATGTATAACAGTCTAAGGGCATGATTATTTAGCAGCGCATTTGAAAAAAGCCATCCGATCAACTAGAATTCGCCCTCATTTTTTGGTCCTCTACGAGGCCGCTACTCGACGCAGAGATATCATCATGAAAAGAACCTTTCAGCCCAGCGTTCTCAAGCGCAAGCGCAACCACGGTTTCCGCTCCCGCATGGCCACCAAAAACGGTCGCCTGCTGATCAATCGCCGTCGAGCCAAGGGTCGCAAGCGCCTGAGCGCCTAGGGAAACCACAATGCCGTGGCAGTTTTCAGCTTTGGCAAACGCCTACGACTTCTATCTGCCAGCGACTACTCCAGGGTATTCGCTAATTCGCAGCTTAAGGCCGCTTGTCCTGAATTACTGATCATCGCCAGCGCCAACGATCTCAAGCAGCCACGGCTGGGGCTGGTTATAGCAAAAAAACACGTTAAACTGGCCATCCAGCGCAATCGTCTCAAGCGCCTAATCCGCGAAAGCTTTCGTTTGCGGCAACAACAATTGCCTGCTCTCGACATCATCGTGCTCGCACGAAAGGGCATCGCCGATCTGGACAACGCTGCTTTTTCCGGAGTGCTGGAAAAACAGTGGCGTCGATTGCACAAAAGAGCACAGGCGAACCCGTATACAGTGGAGCCAAAGCAATGCTAATACGACGTCTGACCACAAGCCTTATCCGGCTATACCGGCTTTTTATCAGCCCATTTCTCGGGCAAAACTGCCGTTTTTATCCCTCGTGTTCCCACTATGCGGAGGAAGCCATCAGCCAGCACGGCTTGGGCAAAGGCGTTTACCTCAGCGCCAGACGACTGGGGCGGTGCCACCCCTTTAATCCGGGCGGATACGATCCGGTACCAGGCAGTAAACAAACACTTCATTCCCACACTTCATAACAAAGACCCGCAACAGGCTCGGTAAACCCTATATGGACTGGATACGCTACACCATCATTGCCTCGATCGTAGGCATCGCCCTGATACTGGTCAATGAATGGACCGCATTTAAAAAAGAACACACGCTAGCCCCCCGGATGGAGGTGAGAGCTGAGACACAAGCAGCGCCTATCGATCAGGATATTCCTACTGCCGCTGTGCCGTCCCCTACCGCCTCGGCTAGCAACGAGGAGCTTCCCGCCAGCACCTTGGCTCAGGCCAATTCCAGCGAACCGGCAATTGTCAATAACCATAATGACAGCCGGATAGTGCGTGTGCGAACCGATACCCTGCTTGTTGATATCGATTTGCTGGGTGGCGATATAGTCGGTGCTGCTCTGCCGCAACAGCTGGCCAGCCTCGGTAGCGACCAGGCCTTTGTTTTGCTGGAGCGCAATGCCCAGCGCGTCTATGTAGCACAGAGCGGCCTGATCGGTAGCAACGGCACCGATAAAGCTGCGGGCCGCCCCACCTTCAGCACACAACAACATAGCTACACCATGGAAGAGGGGAGCGACCAACTGCTCGTTAATCTCACCTTTACCCAGGACGATGGTACCGAAATCACCAAACGTTTTACCTTTAACCGGGGCGACTACCTGGTCAAGGTCGACTATCTGGTTGACAACCAGAGTGGCAACACGTGGAGCGGCAGCTTTTACGCCCAGCTCAAGCGTGACAGCAGCGCTGACCCGGCAGCCGATACCACCGGTATGGGTATGAAGCCCTTCCTGGGGGTCGCCACCATGACCGTGGACAAACCCTATGTCAAAATAGCATTTGACGATCTCAGGGAAGAGCCCCTGAATGCCCTGGTTGACGGTGGCTGGGTTTCCATTGTTCAGCACTACTTCATTAGCGCCTGGGTTCCGGCCAATCCGGGTCAGTATCACTATTCCACCAAGGTCACGTCAAACGGCGACAACCTCATTCGATACACCAGCCCCGAGCTCAAACTGGCTGCCGGTGAGAGCGGCCAATTCAACAATCAGTTCTATGCGGGCCCTAAAGATCAATACCGGCTCAAGGAAATTGCCCCCGGTCTGGACTTGACCGTGGACTACGGCTGGCTTTGGTGGATAGCACAACCGCTATTCTGGATCATGACGCAAATCCACAAGCTGGTGGGCAATTGGGGCTGGAGTATTATTTTATTGACCGTGCTGGTCAAAGCCATGTTTTTCCCCTTGTCTGCAGCCAGTTACCGATCCATGGCCAGAATGCGCAAGGTCACTCCCAAGATGACCCAGATACGGGAGATGTACGCGGACGATAAGCAAAAACAATCCCAGGAAATGATGGCCCTGTACAAAAAAGAAAAGGTCAACCCCCTGGGTGGTTGTCTGCCCATCCTGATTCAAATGCCGGTGTTCATCTCTCTCTACTGGGTACTAATGGAGAGTGTTGAATTGCGCCATGCCCCCTGGCTGGGGTGGATCAAGGATCTATCAACCATGGATCCCTACTATATCCTGCCGTTGATCATGGGTGTCAGCATGTTCGCCCAGCAAAAACTCAATCCGCCACCGCCGGATCCGATGCAGGCAAAAATCATGCAGCTCATGCCTGTGTTCTTTACCTTCTTCTTCCTCTGGTTTCCCGCTGGACTGGTGTTGTACTGGGTGGTCAACAACTTGCTGTCTATCTTGCAGCAATGGATTATTACCCGCCAGATCGAAGCGGCTGACTAAGGGGCTAAGCAGCCTGATCACCCAAACCGATACCATCGTCGCCATTGCCACACCACCGGGGCGTGGAGGTGTCGGCATTGTGCGTCTATCGGGTCCGCTCGCCCTGTCGATCGGCACAACCATTACCGACAAGTCCCTGCAGCCGCGGTATGCTCACTACGGCAATTTTTATGAGCAGACCACTGCCGAAGCACAGGTACTGGATCAGGGTATCACCCTGTATTTCGCCGCCCCACACTCCTTTACCGGCGAGGATGTGGTCGAACTACAGGGCCATGGTGGGCCCGTAGTGATGGATCTGCTGCTGCGAGAGACCATTAAACTCGGTGCTCGCATGGCGCGACCCGGAGAGTTCTCCGAGCGGGCATTTCTCAACGACAAAATTGACCTGGCCCAGGCTGAGGCGATTGCCGACCTGATCGAGTCCAGCTCAGAGGAGGCAGCGCGATCGGCACTGCACTCCCTGCAAGGCGAGTTTTCCCGTCGCATCACTATGCTCGTCGATACCCTGATCGCACTCCGTGTCTTTATTGAAGCAGCAATCGACTTCCCAGAGGAGGAAATTGACTTCATTGCCGATAGCCAGGTGGGAGCAGATCTAGACCGCACAATCCATGCTCTGGACCAGGTGTTGCAAGAGGCCAGGCAGGGCTCACTGCTACGAGAGGGGATGTCTGTTGTTATCGCCGGTAAACCCAATGCGGGTAAATCCAGCTTGCTCAATGCCCTGTCGTCCCGGGACAGCGCTATCGTCAGTGATATTGCCGGCACCACCCGCGACGTGCTCAAAGAAACTATTCACATCGATGGCATGCCCTTACACATCATCGACACCGCAGGACTGCGAAACAACCCTGACAGGGTCGAACAACTAGGCATCGACAAAGCCTGGCGAGAAATCCGCAATGCCGATCGCATACTTCTCGTCAGCGACAGTAATGCCACCAGCGAGACCTCCCCTGAGAAACTGTGGCCAGATTTTATCCACAAGCTGGGAGATGCTGAACAAATTACCCTGATCCGCAATAAATGCGATCGCTCAGGCCTCAAACCGGGTTTGAGCCATATTGAAAAAAATACCGATGGCAATGCCTGCATCACACTGTCAGCGAAAAATGGAGAGGGTTTGGATGCACTTAAACAACACCTCAAATCCCTGATGGGTTATACCGGAGGAGAGGGCCATTTTACCGCCCGGCGCCGTCATCTTGACGCCCTGCAGCGCGCCCGTCTTTATCTACTACAAGGTAAACAGCAGCTCGAAGAAGCCGCCGCTGCAGAGCTATTAGCCGAGGATTTACACGCTGCCCAGCGATCCCTGGGCGAAATAACCGGTGAAATTCGCGCCGATGAGCTGCTCGGCCATATCTTTTCCAGCTTCTGTATTGGTAAATAGCCAAGCCCTGGACGCCAGCCCTTGAAAGTGCAAACCTCAAAATATTTCATCCATTTAATTCGATAGTTTTAATCGATAGTTTTAATCGAAAGTTCCCAATACCTTCACGGATATAGCAAGTCGCGGTTTACCGTAGTCAAAACTATCAAAAACTCACCTGCTCACAAGCCCGCTCACGCTTTTTTCCCGCTTTTTCTCCCCCCTTTTTGCTCGCCTTTTTGCCCCCATTTTTGCTCGCCACGCTCCAGCAAAATAAAACCGGAATTACCATGTTCAGGTAAAAATGCATAACTTATTAACAGCTTATCAACAGGCAAACCATAAAACACTGTTTAGCCAGTAAACAGCCATAATCCTGTGAGTAAACCCTGCGTTACCAGTGCGTAGACTGGCAACAATTCACAGGCGAAACTTATAAGCCCAAAATCATACACATTGAATACCCGCTAGAATGCAGCTTAAGCAGCGTCAAACAACCCTATTATCATTCATCCAAGATATTGTTTTTATAGATAAAAAAGGCCTTATCCACGCCATTGCACGACACTATTAATAATAATATTTATCTTTATATATAAATACTTAATACATAAACATATAAACAAACATACAGAAGGAAACACCAACAAACATAAGAAGAGTTCACTTCGAAGCTGCCCAAATTTTCGCCAATCCTTTATAATGCCCGCCCTTCCTCAATAATTAACAACAGGTCAAGTCCTTGGATTACCCGACGCATTTTGACGTTATTGTGATTGGCGGCGGTCATGCTGGCACCGAAGCGGCACTGGCCGCCGCACGCATGGGATCCAGCACCCTGTTACTGAGCCACAATATTGAAACCCTGGGACAGATGTCATGTAACCCGGCAATTGGTGGTATCGGCAAAAGCCACTTGGTGATGGAGGTCGATGCTCTCGGTGGCGCTATGGCTCTGGCAACTGACCTGTCGGGTATCCAGTTTCGGGTGCTCAATAGCAGAAAAGGACCCGCGGTAAGAGCGACACGAGTACAAGCGGATCGCGCGCTGTACAAAGCGGCGATACGCAAGCTGCTGGAAAACCAGGCCAATCTGTTTCTGTTTCAGCAAACTGCCGATGACCTGATTGTCGAGGGTGAGCGTATCAGCGGAGTCGTCAGCAACAGCGGCATCCGTTTTTTTGCCCCTTGCGTTGTTCTCACCGCAGGAACATTTTTGGGGGGACGCATCCATATCGGTATGGACAACCATGCTGGCGGTCGAGCTGGGGATCCTCCCGCCATAGCGCTGGCTGAACGCCTTCGTGAACTACCCCTGCGGGTAGAGCGACTGAAAACCGGTACGCCCCCGCGCATCGATGCCAAAACAGTCAATTTTGATGGCTTGCAACAACAGTGGGGGGATACCCCGCGTCCGGTAATGTCTTATCTGGGTAGTGTTGAGCAACACCCGGAGCAGCGTTGTTGCTGGATTACCCACACCAATGTACAAACTCATGAGATCATTCGCGGCGGTCTCGATCGCTCGCCCATGTATACCGGGGTTATCGAAGGCACCGGGCCGCGCTATTGCCCGTCGATCGAGGACAAGATTCATCGCTTTGCCGACAAGGATTCCCACCAGATTTTTATAGAACCCGAGGGGCTCAATACCCACGAGCTCTATCCCAATGGCATATCCACCAGTTTGCCCTTCGATGTGCAATTGCAGCTGGTGCGCTCCATCGAAGGTTTTGCCAACGCACATATCACGCGGCCAGGTTATGCCATTGAATACGATTTCTTCGACCCGAGGGATTTGAAGTACAGCCTCGAAACACGCTGTATCGAGGGGCTGTTCTTTGCTGGGCAGATCAACGGCACCACCGGTTACGAGGAAGCTGCAGCCCAGGGTCTGCTGGCGGGTCTCAATGCCTCCCTCGTGGCCCAGGGCCGCGAACCCTGGTGTCCGCGCAGAGACCAGGCCTACCTGGGTGTGTTGGTTGACGATCTTATCAACATGGGTACTACCGAGCCCTACCGCATGTTTACCAGTCGTGCTGAATACCGCTTGTCGCTGCGGCAGGACAATGCTGACCTGCGCCTCACTGAAATCGGCCGCCGACTGGGACTCGTCGATGAGCAGCGCTGGCGTGCCTTTAGTGAGAAAAAAGATGCGATAGACAAGCAAACGGACTACCTGAACTCCACCCGTGTTAAACCGGGGAGCGAGGAGGCCGAGCGCTTGAACTGCCACCTGGAATCGCCGATAAGCCGGGATTACAGCCTGATGGATCTGCTTAAACGTCCCGGTGTCCGTTATCAGCATTGTGTAAGCGATAGCGGAATCGATCCCCGGGTGGCTGAACAACTGGAAATAGCAGCGAAGTACAGTGGCTATATCGAGCGGCA
>CBDUUA010000119.1:0-6551 GCA_965370135.1 uncultured Cellvibrionales bacterium | reverse complement strand
TGGCCCGTCACCTCGGGCTGCCCTCACTGGAATTATTTAGTCTGTTAAAAGAACTGAGCTGGATAAAGCGGGGGCAAAATGGCTGGTTGCTGACCGGCAAGGGGGAATTCGAGGGCGGTAGTTATGTGCAGAGTGAGCGCTATGGTCGCTATATTGTTTGGCCGGAGGCAGTACTCGAACATGCCCGTTTGCAAAATGCCTGTGCCGAGATGGTCATCAGTGCTTCCAGCATTGGCCGGGCCTGTCATGTCTCGGGGCGCTACATTAACCACGTACTACATGAGTTGGGTTGGATTGTGCCCGGGGTGAAGGGGTGGCGGGTTACCGAGGCCGGCAGGGGGCTTGGGGGTGTCGAGATCGAAAATGAGGAAACCAGTATTCCCTATGTGAAATGGCCCCCTGAGCTGGTGAGCAATACCCGCCTGCAAGCGGCCCTGGTCAACAGCTATGGTGTGGTTGGCTCCGAGCAGGTGGGCCAGGAAGATGACCTGTTTGCGCGCCAGCAGTTGGCGCCCTGTAGTGGCATCGACGGCCATCACTTCCAGCAACTGGAGTTGGCTGCCAT
The DNA here is from genome assembly GCA_965370135.1 of uncultured Cellvibrionales bacterium. Lineage (GTDB taxonomy): Bacteria > Pseudomonadota > Gammaproteobacteria > Pseudomonadales > JAHEGP01 > JAHEGP01. The sequence goes on along the minus strand of CBDUUA010000119.1, from coordinate 5,986 downwards.
CTGCAATTGGCTCTACTACGCCGGTTTAACCCATGCTTGCGGTCGGCGCATACCCGGTGAGGGGGATTTACGGGCCGATTTTTACCTGCCCGGGGGCAACGTCTATATCGAGTACTGGGGAGAGCAGGGCAATAGCGCCTTCCTGGGGGAAAAATTTAACAAGAAATCCACGCTGGAACAGCAGGGACTGGTGCTGATCGAAATCAGTAAGAGCGATATTGAACACCTGGACGAAATTTTATCCAGGGAATTATTTCGCCACGGCGTTGCTGTTTATTGATCGGCGTTTATTGAGAAAGGCGAGTCGTGCAAAAAAGGCAGCCCGTGGGCTGCCTTTATGTACTTATTTAGCCAACCGGGGACGCTTAGTCGTTACTAAACTCACGTATCAGGTGGTTTATGGTTTCCTTGGCATCGCCGAAGATCATGCGGGTGTTTTCCTTGAAGAACAGGGGATTGTCGATACCGGCAAACCCTGATGCCATGGAGCGCTTGAGTACGAATACAGTGCGCGCATGATCCACATTGATGACGGGCATGCCGTAGATGGGACTGCTTTCTATATCGCGAGCTGCGGGGTTAACCACGTCGTTGGCGCCGATAACAATGGCCACATCGACGGTTTCCATGCGTGGGTTGATGTCGTCCATCTCCAACAGCAGGTCGTAAGGCACGTCCGCTTCGGCTAACAGCACGTTCATATGGCCGGGCATGCGTCCGGCGACGGGGTGGATGCCGTACACCACTTCAGCGCCATTATCTTCCAGCAGTTGTTGCAGTTCTTTCACCGCATGCTGGGCCTGAGCAACCGCCATGCCGTAGCCGGGGATGATCGCGACGCTGGAGGCGGCTTCCAGCACATAGTAGGCATCGCCAGGGCTCAGGGGCTTGGCTTCGCCCTCGATGACCATGGTGTCATTGCTAACAGCGCCGAAGCCTGAAAACAATACATTGGCCAGGGAGCGGTTCATCGCCTTGCACATAATATTGGTGAGGATGATACCGCTGGCGCCCACCAGGGAGCCGGCCACGATCAATATATTGTTGTTGATGGCGAAACCGGCGGCACAGGCGGCGAGGCCGGAATAGCTGTTCAACAGGGCGATAACCACGGGCATATCGGCGCCGCCGATGGGAATAACCGCGAGCACACCGAGGGCGATGGAGAGCAGTATGGCGATGTAGAGCCAGGCATTGTTGCCGGGGTCGTTTACAAACATGATGCCGCACAGCAGGATGGCAGTGATGATAGCGATGTTCACTATCCGCTGGCCGGTAAACATGATCGGCTTGCCGGCTATTTTTTCACTGAGTTTGCCCCAGGCTATCAGGCTGCCGGTAAAGGTGACACCGCCGATCAGCACTGACAGGTAGATAGTGGTCAGGATAAAGCCGTTGAGCTCCGGTTCGCTGAGTGCGGCCCAGCCTACCATCAGGCTGGCGATACCACCGAAACCGTTGAACAATGCCACCATTTCCGGCATCGATGTCATTTCAATCGTGCGCGCCGCATAGGTGCCGACGGCGGAGCCGATCAGTATGCCGAAGATAATCCAGCCGTAACTGAGGATAGATTGGTCGAGCAAGGTGACAACGACGGCGAGCAGCATGCCTATGGCAGACAGCTGGTTACCTTTTCTGGCCGTGGAGGGGTGCCCCAGCAGTTTCAAGCCAAGGATAAAAAGAATCGCCGCGGCGATATAAGAAAGATTAATCAGCAAAGTCGAGTCCATTACTTACCACCTTCTTTCTTCTTGAACATTGCCAGCATGCGATCAGTCACCAGGTAGCCGCCGACCACGTTAATGGTGGCAAAGACGACCGCGACGGTGCCGAGCAGTGTCGTCAGCTCGGTGCGGTCGGCGCCGGCTGCGACCAACGCGCCCACCAGGGTGATGCCCGATATGGCGTTAGTGCCAGACATCAGCGGTGTGTGCAGGGTGGCTGGCACCTTGCGAATCAGTTCGATCCCTAAAAAGATAGAGAGAACCAGAATGAACAATAAATATACGGTTTCCATGGCGATCTCTCCTAGGCGTAGTGCTTGCGAATGGTTTCGTTGACGACGTCGCCCTGATGGGTAATAACACAGCCCTGGATGATGTCGTCTTCAAAATCGAGATTGAGCAATTTCTGTTCCTGATCCCAGTATTCGCTAATCAGGTTGAACAGGTTATTAGAGTACATATTGCTGGCATCGCGGCACACATTATTGGCCCAGTTGCCAAGCCCGATAACGGTGACGCCGTTGATATCGACGTCTACGCAGGGCACGGAACCCTCGACGTTGCCTCCGGTTTCGGCGGCCATATCGACGATGACGCTGCCGGCGCGCATGCCTTCAACCATATCGCGGCTAACCAGCACCGGTGGCTTGCGGCCAAATACCTGCGCCGTGGTAATCACGATATCGGATTCGGCAATCTCTTTGGCTTGCCCCTCTTTTTGCATCTGCAATTGCTCGGGGGTCAATTCCAGGGCGTAGCCATCTTTGGTCTGGCCGGTTTCACCGAGGTCGATCTTGAGGAATTTGCCACCCAGAGATTCAACCTGCTCGGCGACCACGGCTCGAGTATCAAAGGCAGTGACCTTGGCGCCGAGCCGCTTGGCGGTTGCGATCGCCTGTAGACCGGCAACTCCCGCGCCGATGATAAATACCCTGGCGGGTTTGATGGTGCCCGCCGGTGTCATCATCATGGGTAAAATACGGTTGAGTCTGTTGGCTGCCAGCATCACCATGACGTAGCCCGCCAGGTTGGCTTGTGAGCTGAGGGCATCCATTTTTTGGGAGCGGGTGGTGCGGGGAATCATCTCCATGCTGATGGCGGATATTTTTCTGGCCTGCAGGGCCGCCACCAGTTGCCGCTCATTAAACGGGTCGAGATAGCTGATATGAATCGAGCCTTCCTTGAGCGCGGCCACCTCCTCGAGGGCGGGTTTGTGCAGTCGCACGACCACATCGGCCTGGCCCAGCATGGTGGCGCGATCCGCAGCGACGCTGGCGCCGGCTTCGGTATATTCGGCATCGGTGAATCCCGCGCCCAGGCCAGCACCGGCTTCAATTTGAACCTCTGCACCGGCTTGCACCAGTTTTTTTACGGTAGCAGGGGTCATTGCGACCCTGTTTTCGCCGGCGTGGGTCTCTTTTGGTATAACGAGTAGACTCATAGCACCCTTCACTTTGTTGTCGGTTTGCCGTTGTTACGGACTATGTTACGGACTATGTTTCGGTCAATGTTACAGTCAACAATGTTACAGTCAATGTTACGACCACTGCTGCGGTCAACAATGACCTCATCGTGCCGCGTTTATCCCAGGCACGGAAACGCCCGGGTTAAAAAAGGCTCGAGTATGCCTTCCCGGTCTCATGACTGCAAGAGTTCTTCCACTGCAGAGGCCAGGCATACATCTCTTTCAGTGAGGCCACCAGACTCGTGAGTGCACAGGCGAATAGTCACTTTGTTCCACACATTGGACCACTCCGGGTGATGGTTATGGCGTTCGCTGAGCATGGCAACCTGGGTCATAAAAGCAAAGGCTGATGAAAAGTCATTGAAAATAAAGGATTTCTCTATCGCCTTGTCAAGCAATTGCCAACCTGGCAGCCGCTGCAAGGCGCTTTTTATTTGCTGCTCACCGAGCAGCGGGGGTGGCTGGGCTGACATGGGCTCTCCTCACTTTCGCTGTAAAATGACGCCGCACTCGAGATGGGGGGTATAGGGAAACTGGTCAAAAAAGGCCAATTGTTGTACCCGGTGAGTTTGCCCGAGTGACGCCAGGTTCTGCAATAAGGTATCCGGGTTGCAGGAGATGTACACAATGCGCTCCATGCGCCCGACCAGCGCCAGGGTGGCGGGGTCCAGTCCCGCCCTGGGTGGATCGACCAATGCGGTGTTCAACTCGAAGCTGTCCAACTCGATGTCCTTCAGTCGACGAAATGGGCGCACGCCGTCCATGGCCTGGGTAAACTCCTCGCTCGACATGCGCAACAGGGTGAGATTGTCTATGCCGTTGGCCTGGGCGTTGTGACGGGCGCAGGCGACCGCCTGTTTGGAAATTTCCGTTGCCAATACCTTGCGGAAGCGCTGGCACAGCGGCAGGGTAAAATTGCCGATGCCGCAATACAGCTCCAGCAGGTCGTCTTGCTGTTTGGGAATTCGATCCAGCAGCCACTCAATCATCTGTCGATTGATGGCCCCATTGGGCTGGGTAAAGACGCCTTCGGTCTGGCGGTAGCAATATTCGCGGCCGTGAACCGGCACCCGCTCGGTGACATAATCCCGCTCAAGTACCCGCTTTTGTTTGCGGCTGCGGCCGATAATCTGTACCTGTAAGGCATTTTGTAGTTCGACAGCTGCGGCGTGCCACTGATCGTCGAGCTTTTTATGATAGATAAGGCTGATCAGGGTGTCGTCGTTCGCCGTGGTCAGGAACCCCACCTGGAATAGCCGCCGTCGCAGCAACTCATTTTTCTCCAGCAGTGCCTTCAATCGCGGCATGCGCTCGCTGATATGGCGTGAGGCCACCGGAAAGTCCACCAGTGTATGGGGCGTGCGCGACGGGCCATACATAAGGAAATCTGTGTGTTCGTCCTCATGCCAGATGCGAAACTCGGCTCGCATGCGATAGTGCGAGGGCGGCGAGGCAAAAATATCGGGCTCGCCAGGGAACAACGGCTTGAATCGGGGCGCTATAGTGGCTAGTTTATCGTCCAGCAGTGCCTGGTAGCGCTCCGGGTGGTAGTGACTAAGTGGCATGGAGGGTCTCTTCGTGGCCGGTCATATTCGCTTTTTACCGTGACTGTGGCCTATATTTTATGGCATTAGCAGGCAATAAACCGAGAGGAAAACAGAATTTATGAGCATTTTAGTGACCGGTGGGGCGGGATACATTGGCAGCCATACTTGCATCGAGCTTATGGACCAGGGGTTTGATGTCATCATTGTCGATAATCTGGTGAATAGTAGTCAAGAGGCGGTCAGGCGACTGGCAGAGATATGCGGTCGAGAGCCAATCTTCTATCCCATTGATATCCGCGATCGCGAAGGTCTTGCGGGGGTCTTCCAGCAACACGATATCGAAGCGGTCATCCATTTTGCGGGTCTCAAGGCCGTGGGCGAGTCCGTGGCCCAGCCTTTGTACTACTACCAGAATAATATTGCCGGCACCCTGACCCTGTGTGAGGTGATGGCGCAACACGGTGTTTTTAATATGGTGTTCAGCTCGTCGGCCACGGTGTACGGCGACCCCGCCTCGGTGCCGATTCAGGAGGATTTTCCACTGTCGGCGACCAACCCCTACGGCCAGTCAAAGCTTTTTATCGAGCAGATCCTGCGGGATGCCTATATTGCCGATAATCGCTGGAATGCGGTCTTGTTGCGTTACTTCAACCCGGTAGGGGCCCATGCCAGTGGTTTGATCGGGGAAGACCCCCAGGGCATTCCCAATAACCTGGTGCCGTATATCGCCCAGGTGGCGGTGGGCAAGCTGGACAAGTTGTCAGTATTCGGTAACGATTATCCGACGCCGGACGGCACCGGCGTCAGGGATTATATTCATGTGGTGGATTTGGCCCGGGGGCATCTCAAGGCGCTGGAGAAGATTGACGATAAGCCGGGGGTAGTGGCGTACAACCTGGGTACCGGGCAGGGCTATTCGGTATTGGAGATGATTGCGGCCTTTGAGCGAGTCAGTGCTCGCACCATCGCCTATGAAATCGTGGCGCGGCGCCCCGGTGATATCGCCGAGTGCTACGCCGATCCGGGTTTCGCCGCCCGGGAGTTGGGCTGGAGCGCCCAGTTTGGTCTTGAGAGAATGCTCGAGGATAGCTGGCGCTGGCAAAGCAAAAATCCGAAGGGTTATCAATAGCCCCCGGTTTAGTGTGTGCGCGCTGCTGTTGATCTCTTTGGATGATAAATGGCTATAATAAAACGATGTAGGCTATTGATATTGATATAGAAATAATAACTATTTTTTATTAGCGATA